>JAQUQA010000196.1 GCA_028716305.1 Candidatus Omnitrophota bacterium
GATCTCTTTCATGATCTAATCAGCGCCCTGACATACGCCGGGCGTGAAGATAAGGTTGGAAGGATTTTTGCGGGGTTAATTATCTAAAATACTATCATGACATCCCGGCTACGGCAAAATACCATCTTCTCCAAGAAACCTGCCGGCTCCCCGCAGGGCCGTAACAGACCCAAGAATGCCAGGAGTGGCCACTACCGGTATTGGCCTGAATAGCACTGTTAGTATGGCAGCTGCAGGCTAAAACAGCCTGTTCGTAATTTAACTTGACCTTGCTGATTTGCGGCTTGAATTTTGCTTTCTTAGGCATATCTTCCTTTGCTGATATCTTAGAATAATTGGCGCAGGAAGTCAAGAAAAAACAGCGTGATGGTTATCCCCTCTTTTGGCCCCAAGCGGCGGCGCTTAATGTTTGTTCAGCAGGGAAACAACCTGCTTGTTCTTCAAGAATCCTAACCGGTAACAGGGGACATTGTTGATCAATTCCTGGCAGAGAAAGAATAGGTTTTCCTGGTTCTGTCTTTTCCAAAAAGAAGAAAAGACCACCGGATAGAGCAGGTCAAAGGCCTGCCTGCGCTCTATCTTACCAATAATATTCTTTGGGGCGTGATAAATGAAAAAAAGCTTTTTTAGCTTAACGGCGGTATTTGGGGCAAGCTCATGATCGCTGAATTCCCCGTGCCATGGGCAGGGATAGATAAAAAATTTCCCTTTTTGCCTGCGCACGATCACCCGGTCGTCGTTTAAAACCCCGCCTTTTTTTGCGTAGCGGTTCCAGAGCTGCGCCAGGGTGCTTTTACCTGCCCCGCTGCGGCCGGAAAAAATAAACCCTTCCCGCCTTGCGTTCTTCAGACCCGCGGCATGCAGGATCATCCCCTTTTTATGATGGGAAAGGTAATTCAGCGTCAAAATCTGCAAAAAATCAAAGGCCAGATCCAAACTGCTCCAGCCCGGAATATTTTTTCCTTTTGCCGGAAGATAAGCTCGAATTCTGTCAAAATCTTCGTTGATCAGTATTAACTGCTTTCTGCCCGGCAGACAACTCCTGTATATATAATTATCCTTTCTTTTGGAAATCCTCCAGTTCTCCAGCCTGTCCACCATCCCATAGGCAACAAAAGCCGCCCGACCGCCCGCAAAAGCCGGGAGCCTATCCACCACTTCCACATCAATGATAATATCGGACTTGCGGTTTCCGCGGTATCTGAAAACATTATACCTGCGCCTGGACGCTGCCCCCCAATCTTTTAAACTGTATTCGATAATTGGGAAACGGCTCTTCATTACAATAATCAAATCGGCAATTTTTAATTTTACGATATTGCGCATATTAAGCTGTGGTTATCTTTACGGTTCCCTGAATATCAGTTTGATTTTTCCGCCTGCGCGGATACTTTTTTTGCCAATTGGCAGTAATACTTTACCGGTGATTCTTCATCTCCGGTTTCCAGATAAGCCCTGGCCGGGCAATTATAACAAAATTCCCTCAAGCGGCAATCCCGGCATTTGCTTTGTGTCTTGAAACACTGGTTCAGGACCTGCGGAAAAACCTCATAAAAACCTCTCCGAAAAGAGGTTGTTTTCAGATCACTGCTGAATTTGTCGAAAAATTCACAAAACTTCAGCCTTCCGTACGGATCGATCAAAAAACGCTTCTTCCAGGAATTACAAGGATATAGAGAATCTCCTCTTTGGGCGGCTTTGGCAACATCCCGGTGCATCCCTTGACAATATTCCTGCCAGATATCGGGGTCCTGCCTGCTGATCTTTTTCAATTGGTCAAAACTGAGCCGCTGCCGGCAAGGGGTAATATCGCCGTTAAGCCGGGGATAAATCATTGGATCGTATTTAAAATAGTACTTGCCCCCCGGCTTTCCCAGGAGCTTATCGGTAAAATCCTTAATCCTGGGTACTTCAGCCATATTCACCTGCATTAAATTAGTTTTAATCACCAGCGGCAACGCTCTGGCTTTAAACTCCCGGATCGTTGCCATAACTTTTTCATAAGAGCCCTTTACCCCGCTGATCTTTTCATAGGTTTTTTTCGTGATGCCATTAAGGGTGATCTCCACCATGTGTGGAGGCTGTTTTTCCAAAATCTTAAAACCCTTGCGATCAAACGCCTGCCCATTAGTAAAGATACTGATCAAGAACCCTTTACTTTTGGCATAAACATACAGCTCCCAAAAATCCTTTCTAACCAACGGCTCGCCTCCGCTAAAGGTCAGGTAAATACATCCTTCTTTAGAGATATCAGAAATTATCTTTTTCCACCGGCTTGTCGACAACTCTCTGGAGCGGGCCTGCGACCCCTGGCAATAACAATGCAGGCAGTCAAGATTACAGCGATAGGTAATCTCCAGCTGGCCAAACCAGGGGTAATGGTCCTTTTTAGAGAGAAGGCCGAGTAAAAAACGGCTGACGGGCAGACTTCTGATCATAGATTAAGGGCAAGAGAAGAAAATTCAAGACCGGAATAAAAAATTTTCTACAACGATTACTTCGATTTCAGGGTTACCGCGTTGATCTCTTTGAGCTCCTTGAGTAAAGCCCCCAGCTCCTTATCGATCTCTTTCTGAGTGGCATCGAACTCTTTGGCGATCAGTTTTTTAATATCGGATATGGTCCGTTTACCGTCGATCCACCCCCAAACCATGGAAGCCGGCTTGTTCAGCGTATAGATATAATCGAGTTTATCGGAACTTTTGTAAAGCGGCAACAGCACCGTTTCTTCGTCGATTAACCGCGCCACAATCTGCTTATTCTTTTTCAGCGCCGTCTTATCGTTAAGCATAGCCCCTCCTGTTTTATGTTTGCCAAACCCCCCTCGCTCATTGGTTGCTGAAAAACTCGCGGTATTGGGGGCTGGATTCCATCAGCCCGCGGTGATCTCCGGACTCTATTTTACCATCTTTTCGCAAAAAATAAATCCTGTCGGCATCCTTTACCGAAAACAACCTGTGCGAAACGATCAACGTAGTCAAGCCGCTTCTTTTCTCCCGCATCCTCTGGAAGATCTTGCCTTCGGTCAGCGAATCGACAGAGGCAGTGGCTTCATCAAGTATTAGTAATTCGGGATTTCTTAATACCGCCCTGGCCAGGGTCAAACGCTGCTTAAGCCCCTG
>JAQUQA010000197.1 GCA_028716305.1 Candidatus Omnitrophota bacterium
TGGGTCAAACCTCTGGAGAACAGCCAGGCAAGCAGCAACGATAATACTATGGCCAGGGAAAGCACGGAAATAAAACCTTTGGCCAGGAGCATCTGCATCTGCCTGATTGAATCGGCTTTCACGTCTAAGCCGATCACCGCGATTGCCTGCCCCCGGCTGTCTAATACCGGCGCATACCCGGATAACCAGGCGCCCCAACGGTCGGAGTTAATTTCTTCATCCACGCTTGGCCCGCTAAAAGCCGTTTGCATCTGGGGATAACCGCTCACGTCAAAAATCTGCCCCGGATGAACATAGACGCCTTTGCGGTCTCCGGAATCAACCACGAATTGCCAAATCTCCTGTTTGGGGGTTTTTACCATTGTATAAACGTTGTCGATCAGAGGATCCGTGTCGCGGATCTGCGTAAGGATCTGCTTAATCTCCTGGTAAACCGGGGTATTCTCGCTTTCTAATCGCGGGGCGATGGAGGCCAGCTTATCGGCGGGAATCGTCTTTCCGGCAATGGTGATCGTATCGCGTATCCTTAAGCGTAAATCCTCTTTTTGCTGCAGGAGGACTTTACGAAGGATAAAAAAATTGCTGACGAGCAGCGTCCCCACCGAAAGCACCAGAAAAACTATGCTTAATTTTGTTTGAAAACTAATTCGTTTCATATTTAGAACTTAACGACTGTTTTTCGTTCAGCGTTCAGCGTTCAGCGTTCAGCGTTCAGCGTTCAGCGAACGGCGTACGCAGAACACGGAACGCAGAACGCCGTTCGAAAAGTTTCATTTGTCAGTATATATATCTACGGCCCTCTGCTATTATCTATGTATCCTTCCGGAACCAGAAAGCATCTTGTGGATTTCTTGATCTATGCCGCTTTGGAAAAGTTTTTCCAAGGAGAGAGGCATTACCAGAGACCAGTTTTTTTCGCTGATTGTTCCGGGGAAATTTATCCGATAGCGGTATGGATCATCCTTTAAGATCTCATGCAGAAACAAAAAGTCAAGCAATGGGTTAATGAAAAAAATGGCCCGCGAGTCAAGGCACTCCTTTATCACCGCGTGGATGAGCCGGGGGCTTGATTTTTCCTGCATCGGCCCGGACAAAGCAAGCAACTTCCAAAGCTTCTCCTTCTCCCGGAAAGTATTCTGGTACATCTCGACAAAATCAGGTAATTCCTGCCTGGGTTTTCCCAGCAGTGAAACAAGCTTATCTACGCTGTCAATACTGTTTTTCCAGCGCAGCCTGCCATAGCGCGAAAACCTGGGGTCAAAAAGTTCATTTATCAGACGCAACGCCTCCAATCCGCGTTCGTGGCATTTACGGATAAACAAACCCTCATCAACTGTCCCGGCTTCATTTTCCCACCAGGCCGGCCAATTTGTAGTGTCATGAGTGGACAACATGGCCACGGAAAGAAAACGATATTCATCCGGAGGCAAAAAATCATGTTTCACGTTCCAGTCCTTTACCCATCTTTGCACGTCATTACCCGGGATCCCCATCTCCCGTAAAGTCTGCGGGCAGGAAGGCGGGATCATCCCTAAATCCTCCGCGCAAAGCAACATTCCGGTATGCTCATTGATGACTTTTAAAATCCTGCTTCCGTGCTCCTGCCAGGTATTCTCTTGCGCTGGATCAAAAGAACCGTTTAACCCCTGGTCCTCTTCCGCTTGAGCAGCTGGGATACTCCAGATCCTGAACAGCCCTACCACATGGTCGATGCGCAGGATATCGTAGAAATTTTCCGCATAGCGCAGTTTTTCCTTAAGATACCGGTAATCTTCATTCGCGATATTCTCCCATCTATAAGTAGGCATGCCCCAGCGCTGTCCTTTGGAACAATACATATCGGGAGGCGCGCCCGCGGCAAATTCCAGCTTGAAAAATTCACGGTGCGCCCAGACATCCGCGCTGTCCCGGGAGACCAGTATTGGAAGGTCCCCTTTAAGAAAAACCTTATTTTCCCGGGCAAAATGCTTAACCCTGCTGAACTGTAAAAAACATTGCCACTGCAGCCATTCCTGAAAAATTATTTCTTGGCGATGTTCATGGAAAAAACTATCCAAAGATCCCCTATCGCGGTCCTTGTAACCTGTTTCCCATTCATGCCATGCCCGCTCCATCTGATTTGTCTTGATCACTTTAAAAAGAGCGAAATCCCGCAGCCAATATTCATTCTTAACCTGGAAAGCCGCGAAATCGGGGGATTTATGGCCTTGGTCAAGCTGAAAAATATCCCAAAGCAATCTTTCTTTTTCCTTTTTTAGAGCATAGTTAACATGGCTCAGGCCGGCGGGAAATTTCTTCTTCAAATCGGCCAATTTTCCGGCAAACCTTTTAAGAGGGGCCCCGATGATCTTCTCCAGGCAGAGATAAAGCGGCTCCAGGGCGAAAGAACTGATTGAATCATAAGGACAATACAGAGACCCTACCTCGTTCATCGGCAGGAGCTGGATAATCTGGCTTCCTGTTTTGCCCGCCCAGAAAATAAAACTTTCCAGGTCGCGAAAGTCCCCGATGCCGACGCTATCCTGGGAATATAGAGAAAAAAGCGGGACCATAATCCCCGCTTTCCTTTTGGCGCCGATACCCTCCCATTTCTTTCCGGAAGGCGTCCGCAATAACTCCATTTCTTGTTTTTTTTGATCCATTTTGAGGCTAATTTTTGTGATTTTTATTCAATAATTCGGCTGGCTAATATATTATCGTAGTATCACAGGTGGGTCAATATAAATTAGTTAGCGCGTTTTTTGAGTAGGGCGTTTTAGCATTTAGCGGGTTGGCGCGTTAGGCTTTGGGCTGATTATCCCTGCAGTTAAAAGCTCGGCAAAAATCGCCTCGCAACTGCAGGGATTATCCCGCTTCGCGGGATTTCGCTATATGCGCCTTGGCCTTGACTAAACAAAACCAAGCCATAGCCTTCCTGCCCTAGCCGGCGCATATTTGTGCTCAAATTCGCAGACGCTCCTCGCAGCGGCATCTGCTCATTAAAAAAGGCCCTTCATCAGGGCCTGCTCTAGCTGATTATCCGTTAGGATCATCAAGCGTTAGAGTCTTTCATTAATTAGAATATGACATATCCGGCGCTTGAGTTCAAGGGCA
>JAQUQA010000198.1 GCA_028716305.1 Candidatus Omnitrophota bacterium
CACAAGGTCACAAAGATTTATGTGACATGTGACTTGTGACATGTGACTTTAAAAATAACCTTGACTCTTCTATCCTTGGCGATTACAATAGTAAAAACTTAAAAATGCGGTAGTAAGGGCGTGTTTCGATGTTGATGTTAGGCAAAATATGCGATCGAGCTTTTTGGCAACTTCCAATTATTTGGGAGTTGCCATTTTTTTTGACCGGTGTATCCAAATTTTAATCATTTTTTGAGGAGACTTTAATCATGCCAAGGAAAAAAGAGGTAAAGAAGATATTGATCATCGGGTCCGGCCCGATCATTATCGGACAGGCCTGTGAATTCGATTATTCCGGGACCCAGGCCTGTAAGGCACTGCGGGAAGAAGGGTACGAGGTTGTGTTGGTAAATTCCAATCCGGCAACGATCATGACCGATCCCGGGATGGCCGATCGCACCTATATTGAGCCGTTGACCGTGGAGAGCCTGAGCAAGGTCATTGCCCGGGAAAAACCCGACGCCCTGCTGCCGAATTTAGGCGGGCAGACCGGATTGAACCTGGCCTCGGCTTTATATAAGGCCGGGATCTTAGATAAATATAAGGTAAAACTTTTGGGAGTCAAGGCTGAGGCGATCGAACGCGGGGAGGACCGTGAGGCATTTAAGGCTACGATGAAAAAACTCGGTATTCCGGTTCCTCTTTCAGAGATCTGTGTTTCGGAAGAAGATGCCCTGAAAGTCGCCCAGAAACTGGGTTATCCGGTAGTGATCCGTCCGGCATATACCCTGGGAGGTACGGGGGGCGGGATCGCTTACAATAATGAGGACCTTTCTGTTCTGACCCGCAGGGGGATCAACGCCAGTCTGATCCATCAGGTATTGATCGAGGAAGCGGTGATCGGTTGGGAGGAATTGGAGCTGGAGGTCGTCCGTGATGAGAAGAATCAGAAGATCACGGTTTGTTTTATCGAGAATATCGATCCGATGGGCGTGCACACCGGAGACAGTTTTTGCGTCGCCCCCATGTTGACCGTACCCAAGCCGTTGCAAAAAAAGATGCAGGAGTTATCTTATAAGATAGTAGAGGCGATCGGAGTGGTGGGAGGGACCAATATCCAGTTCGCGCATAACCTGAAAGACGATCGCCTGGTTGTCATTGAGATCAATCCGCGCACTTCGCGTTCTTCGGCGCTGGCTTCCAAGGCCACGGGTTTCCCGATTGCCAGAGTTTCCACAAAACTTGCCGCCGGGCTTACCTTGGAGGAGATCCCTTACTGGAGAAAGGGGACACTTGAGAAATACGAACCCTGGGGGGATTATGTGGTGATTAAGTTCGCCCGCTGGGCCTTTGAGAAGTTCCGCCAGGCCAGGGATATCCTGGGTACGCAGATGAAGGCAGTGGGAGAAGTAATGAGCATCGCCAAGAATTTTAAGGAAGGGTTTCAGAAATCCATCCGTTCCCTGGAGATCGGCAGATATGGCCTGGGATTTGCCCGGGATTTTAACACCCTCTCATTGGATGACCTTAAATTAAAGCTTGCCTTTCCTTCCAGCGAGCGGGTTTTTATCATTTATGAAGCCCTGCGTAAAGGGATGGGCGTGGAAGAGCTTTATGAGCTTACGCATATCGGCAGGTGGTTTATCCAGGAGATGCAGGAGTTGGTCCGTTTTGAAGAAAGAATGTTAAAAACCGGCTGGTCAAAGCTTTCTGATGCCGATTTACGCCAAGCCAAGGAATGGGGTTTTGCCGACAGGTATCTGGGAAAAATATTCGGGATCAAAGAGGCGGAGGTGCGCGCGCGCCGGAAAAAAGTTATGGGTAACGCCCGTTTTGAGCCGGTGCCGGTCAGCGGGGTAAAGGACGCGGCATATTATTATTCCACCTATGCCCCGGGAAAGGACCTGGTTGCGGTTTCCCAAAATAAAAAGATCCTGATCCTGGGGGGCGGGCCGAACCGTATCGGACAGGGGATCGAGTTCGATTATACCTGCGTGCACGCGGCCTTTGCCCTGCGCGATGAAGGGTATGAGTCGATCATGATCAACTGTAACCCGGAGACGGTATCCACGGATTACGATACTTCGAATAAGCTTTATTTTGAGCCGCTGACCGTAGAGGACGTGCTGGCGATCTGGGAGAAGGAGAAGCCGATGGGGGCGATCGTCCAGTTCGGGGGGCAGACGCCTTTGAATATTTCTGCCGAGCTTGAGCAAAATGGGGTTAAGATCATCGGCACCAGCACCCGCAGCATCGCTTTTGCCGAGGACCGCGAGCTCTTCCGTCAGAAGATGATCGAGCTGGGTATCCGCCAGACAGAAGGCCGCACGGTATTTTCCATGGAAGAAGCGGTGCGGACCGCCAAAGAGATTGGTTATCCGGTAATGGTCAGGCCGTCATTCGTTTTAGGCGGACGGGGAATGGAGATAATCTACGACGAGGGGATGCTGACAAAATACGCCAAAGAGGCGATCCAGGTCAGCCCGGAACACCCTATGCTCATCGACCGTTTTCTGGATAAGGCCGTAGAGTGCGAGGTGGACGCCCTTTCAGACGGGCAGGAGGTTTTTGTGGCGGCGGTAATGGAGCATATCGAGCATGCCGGTATTCATTCCGGAGATTCCGCCTGCTCGATCCCCTCCTGGACGATTTCCCCCAGGCATTTAAAAACGATTGACGAATGGACACGCAAGATTGCCAGAGAATTGCAGGTTGTCGGACTGATCAATATCCAGTACGCGATTTGCGAAGACGAAGTTTATATCCTGGAGGCAAACCCGCGTGCTTCGCGCACCGTACCGCTGGTGGCTAAGACTGTCGGTTTTCCGCTGGCACGGATCGCTACGCTGCTGATGCTGGGCAAGAAGATCAATGATTTTCCGGAGTTGGTCCAGCGTAAGCTTCCCTATGTCACGGTCAAAGAGGCGGTATTTCCTTTTAACATGTTTCCCGAGGTTGATCCGGTTTTGGGCCCGGAGATGCGGGCCACCGGAGAGGTGATGGGGATCGATGAAAATTTCGGCCTGGCTTTCTTTAAGGCCCAGGAGGCCGCGGGGACAAAGCTTCCCAGCGAAGGCAGTGTCCTGATCACGGGCACGGACC
>JAQUQA010000199.1 GCA_028716305.1 Candidatus Omnitrophota bacterium
CCCTGTGCCCTGTGCCTTGTGCCCTGTGCCTTGTGACCTGTGCCTTGTGACCTGTGCCTTGTGACCTTGTAACCTGTGACTACCCGTTATTTTAATGGTCCTTGCCCTGGTCCTGCTTTCAACACTAAAACTATTGACACACAACGGCTTTTATGTTATAAAAATAAGCTATAAGTAATTATAATCCGTTAATTTTCCAGTAAGGTATGGATAAAAAAGATATATACGAGCATCTGGCAAAGATATACCTGGATGCCTCTCAGAAGCGAAAGAAAAAGAATAAAAAACATCCGGAAATCAGGAACATCATTCTAATTTTTCTGTCGTTTTTGCTGGGTTTCGGGTTATTTTTCTTCACTATCGCTCCAAAAAAGAAGCCGGCCTATAATTCCAGCTTCGTGCTCTTGCTGCAGCCCGATATCGCCAAGATCAATTTTAATTTCGACCCGGCCCGCAAAGAAGTTTATTCTATCCGCCTCAACAACCTCAACCTTAATAAGTACGACTCACTTACTTTTTCCGTCAAGAAAACAAATTTCCGCGATACCATCAATCTGCGGGTTGAATTTACCAACGCCTTCAAGGAAAAATCGGAGATTTACATCAGGGATATCCCGCATAAGTGGGAGGATTTCCGTATCCCGTTTTCCGATTTCAAGAATATTAACGACTGGTCCGATATGTATGACCTGTCTTTTATAGTAGAGGAATGGAACACTAAAGAGGACAACGGCGTTGTCTATGTTTCCAGCGTTGGGGTAGCGCGGTAAATTTCATCAACCTTTTTTTCAAGGGGAGGACCATATGCGCATTATCGCTATTACGAACCAGAAGGGCGGTTGCGGTAAAACTACTACGGCAATAAACCTGGCGGCGTGCCTGGCCACGAATAACAGAAAGGTATTATTGATAGATCTTGATCCCCAGTCGCATGCCACTTTGGGCCTGAATATAAAATATGACTTGAGTATTTATAACGTTCTCTCCAAGATGGCTAATAAAAAGGTCCGGCTCAACGAGATCATTAAAAGCGTTGACGCGAATTTCGACATCGCCCCTTCGAGCATTATCTTAAGCACCCTGGAGCAGGAGCTAAGCGGAGAGATCAGCCGGGAGGGCCGGCTCTGGGATGTCCTGTCTACCTTTAAGAGCGGCTATGATTATATTCTCATCGATTGCCCTCCTAACCTGGGGATCCTGACGATTAATGCCATCCGTGCCAGCCACGAAGTGATCATTCCGGTTGAAGCCAGCCGTTTTTCCCTGGAGGGCCTAAGCCAGCTGATCGATATCATTAATCTTGTCCGAGACAGGTTAAACCATGACGTTTGCTACCAGGTTTTGGTTACGAATTTTGATTCCCGCTTGCGCCATTCCTTCAGTGTCCTCAAGAAGATCAAGGCCGATTTCTCTAACCGGCTATTCAGCAATATGATCCACGTTAACGTCAAGCTTAAAGAGGCGCAAAGCGAAGGCAAGCACGTCTTAAGCTACGACAAATACTGCCGCGGCACAAAAGACTACTTTTCCCTGGCCAGGGAGATCATTACCCAGGAAAAGGCGATTGATAGCGTCGTGCCTAAGATGCCGATGCTGGAAAAGAAGATGAAGGAGATCCTTAAGCAGGAGCTCCCCAAGCTCAACGAAGTGACATTCTCCTTGAGCGCCCCCGCGGCCAGCGAGGTTTTTCTTGCCGCCGATTTCAACGATTGGAAGATCGATGAGTCCAGCCGCATGGAACAGAAGAACGGCACCTGGCAGAAGAGGATCAAGCTGGTCCCCGGCCGTTACCACTACCGTTTTGTCGTGGACGGAAAATGGAGCGAGGACCCGGTTAATCCCTTAAAGGAAACCAATCCTTTCGGCGAGATGGACTCTCTGCTTGATGTGATCAATAAATAAGGGGTTCGTCATGCAGCAGGCCCATCACCATCATACAGAAGACAAAGAAGTGCAGGAGGGAAAGTTTTTCGCGGTTATTTCCTATATTTCCTTTCTCTGCGTAATCACCCTCTTGCTGAAGAAGAACAATAAATTCGCCCTGTTTCACGCCAAGCAGGGGCTGGTGATCTTTGTGGTTGAGGTGGTCAGTTTTGTGCTCTCGATCATCCCGCTTCTCGGGATGATGATCAAGATCGTCGGTTTTACCTTTTGCGCGATTGCCTCTTTATGGGGGGTTCTGCAGTCATTTTCCGGTATATGCGGAAAGATTCCGCTGGTTTCCCGGGTTTCCGATAAGATCAGTCTTTAAAATGCAGGCAAGAGAAGCGATTATAAAAAGGCGCAGTGTTCGTTCTTATATTGCCAAGCCGGTGCCTCAAGCGCTGATCGAGGACCTGGTTGATTGCGCGCGTTTGGCGCCATCGGCACGCAATGTCCAGCCCTGGGCCTTTGTGGCAGTAAGCGATAAGGAAACGTTGTCTCGCATAGCCGGGTTTTCCGACAATGGCAGGTTTATTTCCGATTGCGGCTGTTGTATCGCGGTATTCTGCCAGGAGACAAAATATTACCTGGAAGACGGCTCTGCCGCTACGCAGAATATCCTGATCCGGGCCTATGATCTGGGGTTGGCCGCCTGTTGGGTCGCCGGGGATAAAAAACCTTATGCCGATGAGGCCAGGAAACTGCTTGGCGCCCCGGACGACTATAAGCTGGTCAGCCTGGTTGCGATCGGCTACTCCGAAACCAGGGATGCTACCTTGCCCACTAAGAAGTCTTTAGAAGAAGTTTTGCATTGGGATAAGTTTTGAAGTAATATAGAATTCGTCGTGTGTCGTGCGTATTGCCTGCCTGCCGGCAAGGCAGGCGTCGTGCGTAAACTTTTACGCCCGACGCCCGACGCAGCACGCCCGACAAACTACTAAAAAGGAGGTGCCAAGTGCCTCTAAAAAAGAAACCCAAAGCAAAAAAGAAGGTAATCAGAAAGAAGCCGGCAAAGCTAAAAAAGAAACCGGCTAAGAGGGTTTCCGCGGCAAAGAAGAAAGCTCCCGTAAAAAAATCCGCCCGGAAAAAACTTCTTAAGAAAAAACCGGTAAAGATAAGGATCCCCGGGAATGTTGTGGGCCTGGTAACGCATT
>JAQUQA010000200.1 GCA_028716305.1 Candidatus Omnitrophota bacterium
AACCAGGATAAAACGCAGTTCAGTGTTGTATAGCCGGTCAAAAATCGGTAATACCGACCCTCCGGGGTAACCGAAGACTACCTCTGCCCCCGCGTGTTTTAAGCTCTCGATTAATATCTGTGCGCCATTCATTGTTCGTCCCAAATACAGTGTAGTCACCAGGTCACAATGTCACAAGTCACATGATGACTTTGTGACTTGTGACCTGTGACTTGTGACTTTGTGCCCCTTATTAAATTTTCAATTCTAAATTAACGAGCTTACAGGCTCACCGGTTACGAACTCAATACGGCTCCCTTGTCCGCCGAACTTACCAACTTCGAATATCTTGCCAAGTACCCCCGGGTAATTTTGGGAGGCACGGGCTTAAACGACCTCATTCTCCGGTCAATCTCTTGTTTACTCAATTTAACCTCCAGCCTGCGGGCCGGAATGTCGATAGTTATTATATCATTATTTTTCAGGATGGCAATCGGGCCCCCGCTGGCCGCTTCCGGAGAAACATGCCCGATGCACGGGCCCTTGGTCCCTCCGGAGAATCTCCCGTCCGTAATCAGGGCCACCGAATCGCTTAATCCCAACCCCACGATCGCCGAAGTAGGCGCCAGCATCTCGCGCATCCCAGGGCCGCCGGCGGGTCCTTCGTAACGGATCACTACTACTTCCCCGCCTTTGATCTTTCCTGCCAGGATCGCCTGCATGGCGCTTTCCTCCCGGTCAAAAACTACTGCCCGGCCGGTAAACTTCATCATCTTGGAGCTTACCGCGGCTTGTTTAACCACCGCCCCATGCGGGGCAAGGTTCCCGAAAAGAATCGCCAATCCTCCCTGTTTATGATAGGCCTGATCCAACGGCCGGATCACCTCATCGTCGGTAATCTCGGCATTCGCGGCAATATCAAAGATCCTGCTACCGCTCAAATTCAGGGTGTTATGCAGTTTATGCTTAAGGCGTTTTAAGACAGCGGGGATTCCTCCGGAATATTCCAGGTCCTCCATAAAATGCGGTCCTGCCGGTTCAAGATTGGTAATATGCGGGGTGCTCTTGCTGATCCGGTCAAATGTCTTTAAATCAAGGTTAACCCCTGCCTCATGGGCAATGGCCATCAGGTGCAAAACGGTATTGCTCGATCCCCCCAGGGCCATATCTACGACGATCGCGTTCTCCAGGGAATTTCTATTAATGATATCCAGCGGCTTAATGTTCTTTTTTACCAATTCCGCGATCCGCTCTCCGCTGGCCTGGGCGATCCGGCGTTTTTTCGCGGATATCGCCAAAGCGGTTGCGCAACCCGGTAAAGACATGCCTAAGGTTTCGGTAATACAGGCCATGGTATTGGCGGTATATAGCCCCTGGCAGGAACCGGCTCCCGGACAGGCCTCCATCTCCAGACAGGATATCTCTCGCGGGGAAATTTTCCCCTGCCTGGCCAGGGCCACTGCCTCAAAGGTATCATGCACAAAAGCAAGTTTTCTTTGCTTATAACGTCCCGAAAGCATCGGACCGGCAGTAACGATGATCGTCGGTATGTTGAGCCTGGATGCGCCCATCAGCATTCCGGGAGTAATCTTGTCACAGTTGGTCAGGCAGACCAGGCCGTCAAGTTGATGCGCGTTGCAAATCGTCTCAATGGTATCGGCAACGATCTCGCGTAAACCCAAAGGATAGCACATTCCCAAATGGCCCATAGCGATTCCGTCACAGATACCCGGAACGCCGAAGAAAAAAGGCACCGCGCCGCCGTAACAAATACCGCGTTCAATAAAACGCTCCAAGTCGCGCATTCCGATATGGCCGGGAATCAGATCCGTAAAAGACGATGCCACTCCGATAAACGGCCGGCTGAGGTCCTTCTTGCTTAATCCGGTAGCATGCAGTAATGCCCGGTGCGGAATCCTTTCTACTCCCTTTTTGATCTTATCAGAACGCATAATAAGTCTCCTTTGGTAATAAATAACTATCTGCGTAATTCGTATTGCGTCGTGCGTATTGCGTCGTGCGTAAATCTCTGAAGGATTTTACGCAAGACGCCCGACTCACGACGCATGACGCAGTTAATCCGCGCCTTCCCCGTCATGCACTACATGCGTATCCTGCTTATCCTTACGCTTGCGGCTGATCACCCTCTTTAAGGTAATATATTTATCAACCAGCTCTTTATTATTAACGGTATTTAACTGCTTAAAGAGAAAATCAAACCGGGCCTCGATCTCGGCGGCTATTGCCCCCCGGACCTCGTCACTCAACCCCATGATCTCTTTTTTAAACTGCCCCAGGGCTTTTTTCCTGGTTTTGTAGATAAACTGTTCTTCGGTCTCTCCTTCTTTTTTCTCGGAGGCGGCATTGACCTTTAACCAGGCGTATATTTTTTCCTTCAGCTCATGCGGAAAATGCTTGCTCTCGTAGATCATATTCTGGAACTCCGTAGCCAGATGCACTTCAGCCGCTTCACACTCGGCAAATTTTCCAAAGGCCTCCAAAGGCAAGGTAGAAGCCCCGTGCTGGACTGCGCCGGCCATACCGAACTCGCTTCTCGCCAGAACAGAAAGGCTCTTCAGCGTGTCAAAATCAAGCTTGACCTGGGCAATGCTGCCGTCCGGTAAAACAACGCCGCCGTGCGAAGTCCCGGTCTGCACCGAGATCTTGCTGATGCCAACCAGCCCCTTACGTAACCTCTCCTGAAAACCCTCCATGAAGGCGCGCAGGTCTTCCGACGTTGAATTCTGATGCCCTACTTCCCCGATCTCCCCACCCACGGAAACCGTTACTCCCCGCGGTTCGTTTCTGCGGATAAACTGGGTCAGTTTGGCGCAAACCTCGTAATTGAATTTCTGCTGTTTCTTAATGCCGTTCTTGGAGAGATCAACCAGCGTCGAAGAATCAATATCGATGTTATAGAAACCCGCCTCCATGGCCTCGACGATCAAGGCCTGCATTCCGGAAATCTCTTTTTCCGCGTCTTCCTGGAACTTCTTGGCGTTGGCCTGAAAATGATCCCCCTGAATAAATACCGGGCCCTTATAACCTTCTTTTATCGCCG
>JAQUQA010000201.1 GCA_028716305.1 Candidatus Omnitrophota bacterium
CCGCCTTATCGAAACTCACCCCGCCGACGCGGACTTCTACCTTTGTGGCGTTTTGGGTGACTTTATGGATATCTATCCAGATCTCCTTACCGTCATAATAATTACTTTTGAATTGGGCAACCTCATCACTCTTGGTTTCTTTGGTAACCTCCAGCTTAAGTGAACGCAGCGCGCTGCGCGTAGCGTTTATCGTGCGGTCATAAGAAGCATTAAACTGCTGGGTCAATTTTCCGGCTAACCACATGGCGGTTCCCGTCCCCCCGGCTGCCCCGGCCAATATCAGGCATCCGTAAATATTCAGCAGCAAAAAACACGCTAAGATCAGAACCCCGGCCTTTTTAAACATGCGCTCTCCTTTTCTTAATTTATAGTTTGCCTCGTTTGGTTTTTAAGGCGATCACTTGATCAGCCCGGGAAAATTATCCTGTAAATATTGCTTGGCGTCAATGGCATCTTCCGGTAATTTTTCCGGCCCGGAAAAACACTGGATCGTAAACGTAACATTCGGCTTCACGAATGCCGGAAAGATAAACTCCGTAGAGCCCTGCGTCCGGTCGCGGGACATGGGCTTATAGCTTTGAGAGGGATCAAGCGTGCAAAACTGGGAATCATCGTCTTCTTTCATCACCACAAAGTGCGAAAAACCCTTTGCCAGGGTCCTCTCTGCCGCCTGCTGCAAGGCATATTTCTTAGCCTCTTCCTGGCTCATATAGGCGTTACCGCAGAAATTGACGGTAAAACTTGCCGGAGAAATATCCTCTATTCCCCCGGTCTTTCTTTCGCTGGCCAGCTGGTAACTTGAACAGCCGGAGAAGAATATCGCCGCTATTAATACAAAACTAAATAGTTTCATCGTTCCCCTCCTATATAGGTATAAGTAATTCTCCTGCAAAGACCCTTGCTTAACAATTGGAGTTTTCTACTTTCTATTGACTTTTTTCTACCCCTATTCATAACGTAATGCCTCTATCGGATCAAGCCGCGAAGCCTGCTTTGCCGGCCAAATTCCAAAAACCACGCCTATCCCTAAGGAAAAAGTGGTAGCCAGCACGATAGAAAAAGTGGAGATCCTTACCGCCCATCCGGCAAAAGTAGTGATCAACAGGGAAATTCCCGCGCCCAGGGCCACTCCGCTTAAACCCCCGAGAAATGACATTAAAACCGCTTCGATCAGAAACTGGGTCATAATATCCTGGTTATTGGCGCCGATCGCTTTACGCAGGCCTATCTCGCGGGTACGCTCGGTCACGGAGACCAGCATGATGTTCATGATCCCGATACCGCCCACCAACAAAGAGATCGCGGCGATTGCCCCCAGCAGAGTGGACATAGTTTTGGTCGTGGCTTCCAGGGTACTTCTCAGTTCGGCCATATTCCTGATTTGAAAAGACTCATCCTCATCTTTTCTCAAGCGGTGTTCCCGGACAATCAGGTCGCTGACCGACTCCGTAAGCGGCTCCAGCGAAAGCTGATTCTCCGCCTCGATATAGATCGTATCGATATAATCCTTCCCGAATAGCCGAAACATCGCGGTGGTCAAAGGGACAAGCGCCACGTCATCCTGGTCATGGAAACCGGTCGCCCCCTTTGAAGGCAGAACGCCGATCACTTTAAAATTGATCTGGTTGACCTTGATGATCTTGCCGACCGGATTATTCTCCTGAAAAAGCTCACCTGCCACGGTAGTCCCCAAAACCACAAGCTTTTCCCGCAACCTTTCCTCCGACTCGGTAAAAAATCTCCCCACCACCGGTACGGAAGCCCGCATCTGGGCATAATCGACATCTACCCCTTCTATCCGGGTATTCCAGTTTTTATCGCCATAGACAAGCTGTCCTCGCCCGGTCACCGAACCGCTGACCCTTTTCACTCCGGGGAGCTTCCTTATCGCCGCCTCATCCTGAAAAGTAAAACGGGTCACTGTCCCAGCCTCCAAGGCAACTCCGTGCAAACGCGATGACCCCGGCCGTAAGATCAAAAGATTTGACCCCAGGGAAGCCAGCTGCTCTTCAATAGAGAACCTGGCCCCTTCTCCTAATGCCAGCATGGCGATTACCGCGGCAACACCGATTAAGATACCCAGGATCGACAGGATTGAACGCATCTTATGACTAAGCATGGAAAAACCCGCTTCCCTTAAGTAATCAATAAATTTAGCGCGCCCAATCTTATTTACCTGCTGCGAGAAAAACCCGCTCTTGGCGTCAAAACTGCTTTCGCAAGTACCGCTCTCCGCTCCCTGACGGCATTTCTCATCTGAAATGATCCTGCCGTCGCGCATGGTAATAATCCGCCTGGCATGATCGGCGATCTCTTTTTCATGGGTAACGATGATTACGGTCTTACCTTCCCGGTTCAGGCCTTTTAGGATATTGATGATTTCGTCTTTACTTTTAGAATCAAGGTTGCCTGTCGGCTCATCGGCAAGAATGATCGGAGGTTCATTAACCAGCGCCCTGGCTATGGCCACGCGCTGCTGCTGGCCTCCAGAGAGTTCATTCGGACGATGCGTGATCCTGTCCGTCAGGCCGACCATTTCGATCTGCCTGCGCGCCCGCTCGACCAGATGCCGCTTGCCGGCATAGATCAACGGCAACTCCGCGTTCTCCAAGGCGGTAAGCCGCGGCAGAAGATGGAACTGCTGAAAGATAAAACCTACCAGCCCGTTACGGATCCTGGCCAGCTCGCAATCGGATAACCCGGTGAGCTCTTTTCCCTCAAAAAGATATGTCCCTTTATCAGGCCGGTCCAAAAGACCAAGGAGATGCATCATTGTGGATTTCCCCGATCCGGACGGCCCCATGATCGCCACGAATTCACCGGGGGCAACCCTTAAAGAGACATCCTGCAGGGCCTTTACCTCCACCTTGCCCATCTGGTAAGTTTTTGAAATGTTTTTAAGCTCGATCATTACTTTTGTTTTCCCTGGTTACGATTGCGTGACGGCATAAAAGGATTGCTCCCCGAAGAGCTGGCTTTAGGCAATTCATATTTCTTTTCCCTTATAATAAGAGTATCCTCCG
>JAQUQA010000202.1 GCA_028716305.1 Candidatus Omnitrophota bacterium
TCCGTTCCACCAATAAACTGATAGCCGGCGCGAATTTCGTGGTTTGCGGCTACGGTTGGTGCGGTAAAGGCGTGGCGATGCGGGCCGCCGGTATGGGGGCGAAGGTGATCGTCGTGGAAGTCGATCCCTTGCGCGGGCTGGAAGCGACCATGGACGGATTTGCGGTTATGCCGATAGCCCAGGCAAGCAGGATCGGGGATATTTTTGTCACGGTAACCGGGGATATCGGCGTTATCCGCAAAGAACACTTTCTGGTAATGAAAGATGCGGCCATCGTTGCCAACTCCGGGCATTTTAACGTGGAGTTGGATATTCCCGCCCTGGAGAAATTAAGCAGGAAAAAAAGGCAGATCCGTGATTTTGTGGACGAGTATACCTTGAAAAACGGGCGACGGATATATCTTTTAGGGGAAGGCCGCCTGATTAACCTGGCGGCTGCCGAAGGGCATCCGGCGCAGGTCATGGATATGTCCTTTGCCAACCAGGCGTTATCCGCCGAATACATCTGCCGTCACGGCGCACAGATGAAAGACGATGTTTATAAAGTACCCCAGGAGCTTGACGAGAAAATCGCCGAATTGAAACTGGCGTCCATGGGGATAAAAATAGATACTTTGACCGCGCAGCAAAAAGAGTATATGTCCAGTTGGGAGATGGGTACCTAAAAAACGTTCCTGTGATTAACCGCGATTAAAACAGGAGGGATGATGAAAAGGACTTTTTGCGCCCTGGTATTGGTCTTTGCTTTTTATTCGTTATCGTTGGCCCAAGAGACAATTAATACCCAGTCTACCATAAGTTCGGTTACGGTTTATCCGGACTCCGCCTTGATTACCCGGCAGGCAGAGCTGAAATTGGCGGCCGGCTCCTATTCGGTCATATTTCCGCAACTTATCCCAAACCTTGATGAAAATTCCTTGCGGGTCAACGCCAGAGGGGAAGCCCAGGTAAAGATCCTCGGCGCGGAATTCAAAAAAGAATTTCTGGAGGAAGAGGCGGCGCAAAAGGTCAAACAGCTCCAGGAGCAGATCCAGGGGCTTCAGGATCAAAAACGCGCCTTAGACGACAATAAGCTGGTCCTGGCCGAGGAAAGGAAATTCCTGGATTCCGTCCAATTGTATTCCAAAGGGCAAATTCCCAAAGAACTGGTTACCAGGATGCCCAAGGCGCAGGAATTAGACGATACCTTAAAGTTCCTTGGGACAAGAATAAAAGAGAATTATCTGAATCAGCAGGAAACAGATATTAAAATACGCGAACTTTTGAAAAAAATAGATGCCTTGAACCGGGAATTAAGAAATATTTCCGGGCCCGGACAAAAAATGGTCCGTTCGGCCAAGGTGGATCTTGAGCTGGCAAAAGCCGGGTCCTTTGAATTGGATATCAGTTACCTGGTCAGAGGGGCGAGTTGGCAGCCGGTTTATGATGCCCGTGCGGATTTTGATAAAACAGAAGTGGAACTGGTTTCTTACGGCATCGTTTCGCAGACCACCGGAGAGGATTGGAATAACGTGAAGTTATCTTTATCTACGGCCAAGCCCTCTATCGGAGGAAGAATGCCTTATGTCAGCCCCTGGTTTATCCGGCCATATCAGCCGCCGGTGGCCATGGAAAAACGTTCCGTCCTTAGAAAAGGACAAATGGCTCTTCAGAGCATGGCTTTTGATAATAAGATGGAAGAGACGGAAGGGGTTGGCGCCGATGCCTCGGTAGAAGTTTACGCCGCGGCCGAAGAAAAAGGAGTTGCCGTGGTCTATGCCCTGCCGCGCAAGGCGACCGTGAAGACCGACGGTTCGGAAAATAAACTTCCTGTTTCCTCTCAAATGCTTGGGGCCGATTTTGAATATTCCGCTTACCCGCGCCTTACCCCTCATGCCTACCTTGGCAGCAGGGTGACCAATGCCAAGGACCTGCAGTTATTGGCCGGCAGGGTGAACGTATTTTTACAAGGGGATTATGTCGGGTCTTCCAGCATAGACAATATCGGGCCGCAGGAGGAATTTGACCTTTATCTGGGCACGGACGATAACGTTAAGATCAAGCGGGAAGAGGTCGAAAGAAAAGTTGATGATCTCCTGGTGGCGGGAATTCCTTCTCCGACCAGGAAGACAACGTATAAATACAAGTTGACCGTAGAAAATTACAAAAATCGCAAGATCAGGGTCAATCTTTTTGATGCCATCCCGGTTTCTCAGGATGAAAAGATCAGGGTGAAAATCAGCAATGTCAGCCTGGAGCCGAAAGATAAAGACTGGGAAAATCGTAAAGGCATTTGGCGCTGGGAGCTGGAGCTGGCGCCGAAAGAGAAGCAGGAAATCTTCTATACCTTTATCGTGGAAAGCGGACGGGACGTGCGGATAGAGGGGATGTAATCGTATTGCGTATTGCGTATTGCGTAGTGCGAGAAAAAGGAAAGTTTAAATGAAAAGAATTGCGGTTTTGACTACCGGGGGAGATGCCCCGGGGATGAATGCGGCGATACGCGCGGTAGTGCGCTACGCCGGCAGCAATAAAGTTGAGGTGATGGGTGTTTTTCGCGGCTGGTGGGGCCTGATTAACGAAGAGCTGAAGCTGATGGATCACCATTCGGTTTCCGGGATCATCAACCAGGGCGGGACGATTCTTAAGACCGCGCGCTGCCCGGAGTTCAAGACCGAAGAAGGCCAGCAAAGGGCGTTGAGCACCATCAAGAAATACGCGATCGAGGGAATTATTGTAATCGGAGGTAACGGGAGTTTTACCGCCGCGCATGAATTTTATAAAAAATATAAAGTACCGTGTATCGGCATTCCAGCTTCCATAGATAACGATATCAACGGCATAGATCTAACTATCGGTTCGGATACCGCGATAAACACCGCTCTTGCGGCGATCGATAATATCCGCGATACCGCGACTTCCATGGAGCGGGTTTTTGTGGTCGAGGTGATGGGCAGGGATTCAGGGTATATTGCCCTGGTGGTGGCCTTGGGCGGCGGTTGTGAAGAGGTAATTATCCCGGAGCTGGATTATG
>JAQUQA010000203.1 GCA_028716305.1 Candidatus Omnitrophota bacterium
GGATGCCGTTAGGCGTACCGTTTTGATAATGCCGGACAATTGATTCAACCACTGCTAAAATATTGCGCCCACCGACATCTTTATCCAGGATTGCCGCGTTACCCCTGGCGGCAATATAATCGCGCACTGACAAACAATAAAGCAAAGGCGCGTCAACCGTGTCATAATTCGAGGCCGTCTCTCCGGTGACGATATTAGGAAGCATCCCCTGCTTCTCAAATTTGCCGAAGGCCGCTAATAACCCCTCGGCTACCTCAAACATGCCTGCCTCAAGAAGTCCCTCGAAACATTCAAAGGTATCTCTGCCCCAATCTGAAAACCATGGGTATCCGGCGATCAGTGTATAAAAATCATCGCGCCGGGCCACAAACTGCCACATCCCCAGCGCCAGCTGCTGGGCAAAGCGATTGTTGCGCAAAACCTCATCAGGTATCAATGCCAGGCGTTCACACTGCAGGTTCCCGGCTTCTTCCAGCGCCCGGATAATCTCTGGTTCCTCGGGCAGGGGCGCAGATTGATCCAAAATGCCTTGAACCCCTCCGGTAATCGAAAAGAATCTGCTCTCCTGGTTCGAACGGTTTTTCACGGTAAGATAAAATGGTTCCGCGCTGGCAACCAAAAGGTTGCCGTTGGCGGTCATCTGAGCGCCATTACTTTTCTGCTCCCAATTCCACGGCAGTATATAACTGTCTCCTGATCCGCGGATTGCCAAAGGATAGGTTCTATCCTCAAGCCTGTTAGCCCGCGGCCAGAAAAACTGCATCTCGTAATCCCCTTCGCCAAGCCCGTTGACATAGACTTGATAAGGGGCGTGCCGGCTGTACCACTTGGAAGGCTCCAGCCGAAGGTAATGACAATCAACGCTTAAAAATACAACCGAGGTCGAACCGCCGCAGTCTAAAGACGCATGGAAAAATCCCGGGCTATAGCTGTCGCTGCAAGAATCCTGGCCGCGTTCTCCTTCGATCGGGTTGAATCCAAATCGCCACTCCGGAGCAAAACTATATTCTCCTTGCGTAATCGTCATCGCCACTCCTTCAAACCCCGGATACCATTGCCTCCACTGATCGTTTATCGCGTGCAGGACAAATCCCCTGTTTGCCCCCTGGCGCTGGATAATCTCGTGCCTGCTATTCCAATGGTTGAATCCTCCTGCCTTGGTAGTTTCATGGTGCAGCCTCTGGTCAAGTTCCGGCCGAATGAAGATATCGATGCTTTTAATCTCTCCGGTTGCCTCAACTACCTGGTAGTTAAAGGCAAAGGCGTTTGTGCCTTGCTGCAATACAACCGTCTTATTGACCCGCACGCGCATCCCGGGAAACTCCAAAAGATAACTCCACTGCGGGCAGGGATACGTTTCAAAGTAATCCAGGGAGGCTAAATCAAGATTGTATTCTGCGGATGCACCCTCGGTAATAATCCGGACCACCTCGGTTGCCCCCCTGAAAAGCACCCTCCTTTGCTCATCCGGGACGCGCAAAAGAAGGTTCCCCTGGAACCCGTCGTATTTAGTGGTATAACCCAGGGTCTCCATCTCATTATATCCGGCGTTACGCCTTAAACCGCGGATAGGCATGCGCAAGATACTGCCTATGCCGTTTGAGAGGGTAATCGTATTATGACTATACCAGCAGTTTTCGATCTCTGTTTTGCTCAAGCGCAGTGAAAGGCTTCGCGGATCGCCGCTTTCCAGCAACAGTGCCGGATCGCCTAACACGCGCAGATAATAAACTTCTCTTTCTCTTTCCGCATGTTCCAGGGAAACCCCGGCAATCCCCCAGTATATCTGCATCCGGTAACCTCCCGGCTCAAGCCCACTGATGCGGACTTCATACCTGCCGGCGGCCGGATCCCAGCGCGCGGTAAAGACCTCTTCTGAGGCCTCGGCATTACCAACGGCAAGACAAGACACAGAGAACACATGATCATTTCCCATCACCAGGGCAGTATTGCCGGGAAGAAGCACCTCTCTGTGTTTATTGTCCCAGTCCCACTCTAGTTTCTCTTGATGACCAATTGTGGTAGATTCTCCGCCAGCCGGCTTCTTCTGTGCCCTTCTGGTCTCTACCTGCTGCAACCGTAAAACCGCAAACTGGCCCGGCCCCAAAGTATACTCCAGCTGGCGCGTTCCCTTGACCCTGACGGTTTTTCCGTTGGTCAGGTCCTGGAATACCATCCGGGCAATTCCGTTGAGCCCGAACCTGTCGCGGGGAACATCAAGCTTGGCGGTTCTCGATGCTGAACTGAAATTAGCCAGACAGATTAAATGGTTGTCCTGATAAGTTTTGGCAAATGCCACCAGGTAATGCGGATCGTTAACCGATAGAAGGATCATGTCAGAGTGGCTGACTGCCGGATTCTCTCTTCTGATCTGAACAAGCCCACGGATCTGCGCGGAAAAATCATGCTTGCCTTTTTCCTTTGTCCCCCAGGCGGTCAGGTTAACTATCCCGCCTTCATCCCTGAACTCCTGCTTAATATTATCCTGCGTGGCAAACTCTCCCAGGCTCAATAACACCGTCTCCATGCGCGGGGCAAGAGACAATAACCCTAAAAAGGCCGGGCCGCAGCACTCCAGCACCTTTTCGCCGGATAGCGGGTCCCCTTCGGGCAGGCCAAGCCCGGCCAGGTATTGGAACATTCCGAAATACTCCCTTGCCCAGCGCTGGCTGTCATGCGTATCGACAACCGTAAAGGCAATCCCCCGGGAGATCCCCGAAAGGTCATCAACCAGAGGCCTGAGTTCTTTAGGTTTCAAGTCGAGAATAAAGGCATACTGGATAAAGCCCAGTTTCTTAAAATGTTCAAAGGCAAAACCATCCGCCCCCAGCTGTTCTACGATGGCGAAAAGACCGTGCTGACTGAAGAATGTAGCCAGCTCATCCCAAAGCGTTGTGCTGTATACCAGGCGCTTGGCTTCATCGCGGTATGCCCCGCGGCCATACATATGCAAGGCATCCAGGCGCCAACCGCGGATTTTGGCATCCGGCTCTTCCATGATCTGCGGGA
>JAQUQA010000204.1 GCA_028716305.1 Candidatus Omnitrophota bacterium
GCCTGCTCGGATATCGTCGTTTTCCCGGAACTCGCGCTCACCGGATACCCGCCGGAAGACCTTTTACTCAAACCTAAATTTATTTCCGATAACCTCACTTTTTTGAAAAAATTGAGTAGTTCCGTGGGCGCCTGCGCCGTGATCGCCGGATTTGTGGACAGAAAAGGCCCCGCGATTTATAATTCCGCTGCGGTGATCCAGGAAGGAAAAGTCAGGGCGGTCTATCATAAGATGTTGCTGCCGAATTACGGTGTTTTCGACGAAAAGCGCTATTTTGCACCCGGAGATAAGCCCTTAGTACTCAAGTTTGGCGGATCTTGCCTGGGGGTGAACATTTGCGAAGACGTCTGGTATCTTAATGGGCCCACGCGTACTCAAGCGCAAAAAGGGGCTAAGTTGATCCTGAATATCAATGCCTCTCCTTATTATGCCGGCAGGAGCAAAGAACGGGAGGCGGCGATACGCCGGCAGGCCCGGCTGAATAAAATTTTTATAGCTTATGTTAATTTAGTCGGCGGCCAGGATGAACTGGTTTTTGACGGACAAAGCATGATAGCGGATAATAAGGGCAGGATCATCGCCCGTGCCGCGGCTTTAAAGGAGGACCTGCTGGTGACTGATTTGTTGCTGCCGGTAAAGAGATCCTGTCCGGGTTCCGGCGGCATGATTAAGCCGCTGGCCGAGACAGAGAGGCCCGTCGTAAAGTATGAGCCCAGGCAGGAGCTTTCTGTTTTGGCGGAAGTTTATCAGGCGCTGGTATTAGGTTTAAGGGATTATGTCAGAAAAAACGGTTTTCAAAAAGTCGTGATCGGCTTAAGCGGCGGGATAGATTCCTCGCTGGTAGCGGCTTTAGCCTGCGATGCCTTGGGGCAAGATAACGTCGTCGGGGTATTCATGCCTTCGGAGTTTACCTCGGAACAGTCAAAACAGGATGCCAGAGAGTTGGCAGAGAAGCTGGGGATGAAATTGATCGAGATCCCCATCTTGCAGATCCATTCCTCTTATTTGGGCGTGTTGCAGGAGCATTTCTCCGGGAGGCAAAAGGATATCACTGAAGAGAATCTCCAGGCCCGTATCAGGGGAAACCTTTTGATGGCACTTTCCAATAAGTTCTGCTGGATGGTCCTGACTACGGGGAATAAGTCCGAGATGAGCACGGGTTACGCCACGCTTTACGGCGATATGGCCGGAGGCTTTGCGGTGATTAAAGACGTGCCAAAGCTGCTGGTTTATCAGTTATGCCTTTACCGGAACTCTCTTGAGGAGGTGATCCCCCGGGAGGTTTTACGCAAGGCCCCCACTGCGGAATTACGGCCGAACCAGAAAGATAGCGATACCCTGCCGGTCTATGAGGTGCTCGATCCGATCCTCAAGGCTTACATCGAGGAGGATAAGGACTTTACTAAGATCATTACTGCCGGGTTTGACCAAGATACGGTATTAAAGGTCCTGAACATGGTTGATCGCAGCGAATACAAGCGCCGGCAGTCTCCTCCGGGGATCAAGATTACGCCAAAGGCCTTTGGCCGGGACAGAAGGATGCCGATTACAAACCAGTATAAGGCATCCGCATATTGTAAAAAAGGAGATTCCTAAATGGACAGGTTTATGAAGGCGGCGCTCGAGCAGGCCAGGATAGGTTTGCAGGAGGGCGGGATCCCCATCGGCTCGGCGCTGGTCAAGAACGGCGAGATCATCGGCCTTGGCCATAACCGCAGGGTGCAGAAAAAAAGTCCGATTTTACACGCGGAGATCGACTGCCTGAATAACGCCGGCAGGGTCGGCAGTTACAAAGATGCGGTACTCTATTCTACCTTAATGCCATGTTATCTCTGCGCCGGGGCAGTGGTTCAGTTCGGGATCAAGAGGGTGGTAGTCGGAGAATCCCAGAATTTTCCGGGGGCCAGAGAATTTATGGAGGCGCATGGCGTGGAAGTCACTGATTTGGATTTGGCAGAATGTAAACAGCTGATGAGTAAATTCATCCAGGAAAACCCCCAGCTCTGGGATGAAGATATCGGAGAGCTCTAAAGCCGGATTTCCCCTATTCTATTTTCGATCGTCAGATGTCCCGAAAGACAAAATTCAACCAACTAAAAGATTTATATGCCATCCTGCTCGGCCCAAAAGGTTGCCTTTGGGACAGGAAGCAGACCCATCGCAGTCTTATTCCTTATCTTAAGGAAGAGACGGGTGAATTCATTGCCGCAGTCAGGAAAAATAACCCTGCGCATATGCAGGAGGAGCTGGGGGATATTCTCCTGCAGGTGATGTTCCACTCCGAGCTGGCCAGAAGAGAGCAGAGATTCGACATCGAGGATGTGATTGATACCCTGATCAAGAAATTAAAGCGCAGGCATCCGCATGTCTTTGGAAATACCAAAGCTAGATCAACCCGCCAGATCAAGGCCAATTGGGCCAAGATCAAATTAATGGAAAAATTAAACAGAAAAAATACTTGACAAACAAGATTTATTGGGTATACTTTATTTACTTAATCAAATTAGTAATCTTTATTGATTCTTGATTATGAAGATCTCCGCAAAAATAGAATATGCTTATAAGGCAGTCTTAGAGCTTTCCCTGCGCTATAATAATGACGTACCGGTGCAAATCAGCAGCATTTCAGAGGCCCAGGGGATACCAAAGAAATTTTTAGTCCAGTTGTTATTACGTTTGAAAAATGCGAACCTGGTGAATAGTACCAGAGGTATTGCCGGGGGTTATTATCTGGCCAGGGCCCCGGCGCAAATCACCCTGGCGGATCTTTTCCGGGCCATCGATGAAGAGATCGTCAGTTTACCCAAAGAAAAAAGATCTCCCCAGGGCTCTGAAGCTGCTCGGCTCTTTTTTGAAATCTGGCGGGGGATCAGTAAGGAAGTGGTGAATCGCCTTGAGCAGATTAATTTTGAACAATTGATCTACCGGCTGAAGAACGAACAGTTGACTTACCAGATTTAACCAAGGACGCGGATCAGCGTAAGAGAGCTGATTTTTTTATAAT
>JAQUQA010000205.1 GCA_028716305.1 Candidatus Omnitrophota bacterium
GGCCACCCCCTTGTTCCTGCCTAAGATACCCGGTAATCGCATTATTTCCTCAAGGTTATTTTATAATCACCTTCTACCTGCTGCATGATCACGTGGCCCTCACGGGCAAGCCAACCCAGGCTCATCAAGACATTATCACGCGATTTATCAATCCCTCTTACCAGCTCGGAAAGAGTAACCTGTCCATGCTGATCCAGGTAGTGCCAGATATCCCCTGCTATGATCCCAATTTCTGTAATCATTTTTTCCCTCCGCTTTTATTTTAAGGCAGCCTGGGTTAATGTCAATAATTATTTCAACGAGCACATAACTTACGAACATGAAGTGTGAGTAAGTTATTGTGCGAGTTGATCCCTGCTGCTACAAGCAGATTTCGCTAAGGAATCAGCGAGTACCTAACAGCAGGGATGATCAGTGTTTCCTATTTCTTATTATAGCTTCCGCAGCGCGGGCACAGAGAGATCGCCTCATCGCGCGTATTTACATAAGTATAAGAACAAATGGAACAAAACCAGATAAACTTACTGTCTAGGGAGAGCTCTTTGTCCTTTTGCTTCTTTCCGGCAATCCAGGAGATCAAAATTATCCCTAACAACAAAATGGTATAAGCGGCGATGGCTACTGAGAAATCGATACTAATCATTGCGCGGAGAAAACTCTATTTTGACTTTTTTCCAGGTCCCCGGAGTCAACTTGTCCCTCTGAATAAAAAGATAATGGCTGATATACCGCATGGTCAAAAGATCCACTTCCAGGTTACCCGAAGAAATTTTACGCCTGATCTCCACTAAACGGTTGCTCCCGCGAGGCAGGAGATTATACATTAATTCGATATTGGCGACCTGCCTGTCCTTAAAATAAAGGGTGAAATGATACGGCAGAACCGGATGAAAAGTCACCACCGAATCCCTGTTCCTGAACGATTCCGGCCTGGTTTCTACTTTTCGAGAGTAGATGATTTTTTCATCCGCGGTAAGATTTACCGCCGGCGGCTTAAAAGAATAAGCCGTCATCCCCATCTCCAGGTCCGGGATCTTATCCTGCCGCAGTTTTTTCTCCATCCGGGCCAACTCCGGCTCTGCTATCCTGGTCCTTTTAAAATCAAGGGGGCGTTCCCAGGTGACCCCGGTTATCTCAAAATTACTTAACACCCCGCCAAGAAAATCAACCTGGGCGTAATCGGCCCTGGGGATCACGCCTCCGAAAGATAAACCAAAGACACTAAAGAGTGTCAGGTGGCCAAGCAGGGAAAAAGTCAGGCTTCTTCTGAAAAACATTTTTCTATTCCTGGTTTGTGGCGATATTCAACTGCTTAATGCCGTTCTCCCGGCAAAGGTCCCAGATCTCCACTACCCTGCCCAGAGAGGCCCGCCGATCGGCCTTAATCATGACCGACTGCCCCCTCTTGGAAATTTGCTTCAGGAAATTTTTGAGCTCCTGCATAGTGACGACCTTCCCGTTAAAATACAATACGTTCTCCCCGGAGACGATGATCTCCATGTTCTCGATTTGCACCGATTCACTGGTAACCGCTTTCGGCAGGTTAACCTTGATCCCCGGCTGGATCACAAAGCTCGAGGTAAGCATAAAGAATATCAGCAGCTGGAAGACTACGTCGATCAACGGGGCAATATCGATCTGCTTGAGCCCGTGCTCCAATTCCATACGACCTTTAAAATGCATCGCGCTTCCTTTCGTTCGTTAATTGATCGACATTATTCGGTAAGAAAGTTTACCAGTTCAGTAGAGGCCTTTTCCATTTCCAGGATAAAATGATTGATCCGGCTGACCAGGTAATTATAAGCGACAAAGGTCGGGATAGCCACGACCAAACCGGCAACCGTGGTCAAAAGCGCCTCCCAGATCCCCCCGGCCAAGTCGCCCGGAGAGACCGGGTGAAAAGAAACGGCCTTTGCCTGAATGGTTTGAAAACAGGTAACCATACCGGTAACCGTACCCAACAGACCCAAAAGCGGAGAGACATGAGCTATGGTTGCCAGGGCGTTCAGGTTTTTTTCGATGCGCGGTATTTCGTATAACGAGGCGTCTTCTATTGCCTCGACGATCTGCGGCTTCGGCCGGTCATACTTCAGGATCCCCGCTTTTAAGATGTGCGAGATCGGGCTGAGTGTTTTTTCACAAACCTCCAGTGCCTCTTTTACCTGGTGCCTCTTCATCTTGTCGAGGATCGTATTAAGGAACTGCTGGGTATCTATCTTGACCTTGTGCAGGTACCAAAATTTTTCCAGGGTAATCGCAAAAGCAAAAACAGAGCACAGTAGTATCGGCCACATGATCGGCCCACCGGCCAAGAAGACCTGCCACAAGCTCATTCGGTATAATTCCATGATTCCTCCTTATTATGTTGTTGATATAAATTCGGCACCACGAACCAAGGGCCAAGAACCACGTAATTTCGTATTTCGAAAGGCGTTCGGCGTTCTGTGTTGGCGCGTGCGCCGTTCGACGAACGACGAACGCCGTTCGAGCTATTTCACTCCCCCCCTGATCCAGTCAATCCGCTCCTGGGCGTATTTTGCCTCTTCGGCATTCATCCCGGTGATCCTTCTGTAAATATTAAGCGCCTCTTTATATTCCTCGTTATCTTCATAGATCGCGGCAACCCGTAAAAGCGCCTTTACCGCCAACTTGTTGTCTTGCGAATAAAGATAAGTGACCTTAAGATACTCCGCCACGGCATCGCTGCGCTTGCCCTGGGCCTGCAGAGTCTCGGCGATCATAAACTGGATATCCCCCATTTCACGGGCAGAAACCAACTCCAGGCTCTTGCGGTAATACTCCAGGGCATCGTCGAACTTTCCGGTATTGCGATAAATCTCCGCGATCTTGGGGAAAATCAGGTCCCCCAGGTTGGCGTATTCAGCGGAAACCTTCATGTATTCGGCCATCGCCAGGTCATTCTTGCCCTGCCTGGCATAGATATCGGCAATGGCTATTCCGGCCTGGTCCGCCAGGTCGCTTTTTCCCAACCCGACT
>JAQUQA010000206.1 GCA_028716305.1 Candidatus Omnitrophota bacterium
CCCATCGGGTCAACGGCAAATTGTTCCAGGAAGCCGCCCGGGGTCCCGGCTTCCAGGTCTGCGCCGGGGTTGTTCAGAAGATATTTATTAACCAGATCATAAGGATTCTGGGTAATGGCGGCTTGAGCAGCCGGCTTAGTCAGATTATTATTGCCCAGCGGATTAGCGGTAATCCCTTTAGTGCCGCTAACAGGATTAGCCAAAGGATTATCGAACAGATATTTATTGTTATCCGTGAAAAGATTATTGTTCTGCTGCAGGTAGCTTCCGATACCTCCGGGAGCTAAAGTTGCCGGATCAAGAGCGGCGAAGGTCCTGGTATATTCCGCGGCCTGCTGGCTGGTGATCGAAGAGGTTGCGCCCATCGGGTCAACGGCAAATTGTTCCAGGAAGCCGCCCGGGGTCCCTGCTTCCAGGTCTGCGCCGGGGTTGTTCAGAAGATACTGGTCTCTTAAGTCGTAGGGGTTTTGCGTTACCGGGCTGGCCAAAGGATTATCAAACAAGGCATTGTTAACGGCTAAATTCGCGTCATGCGGCTGATAAAGCGGCGAGTCAAACAAATCAACGATCTGGCTATTATAGCCAAGGTCTGTTCCTGCGCTGGCATTATACCCGGCTACAAAATCATTCAATCCTGAATAATACTGGCTGGCGGTTTCGCTGGGCGTAGGCAGTTGAGAAAATTGCCCTTGAGTAATGGCATAGTCATTTTCCTGATACCAAAGTGCTCCTCCCGGCTCTGCGCCGTAAGGGTCATTTAAGGCTTCGTTAGCCAACGGAGAGTCGAATATATTATTGATATTACTGTTCAAGCTCATATTCGAGCCAGCGGCCAGATTATAATCCTGGGTGAATTCCACCAGGTTCGGGAGATAGCTTGCGGCGGTTTCGCTGGGCGTGGGCAGCTGGGAAAATTCGCCGTTGGCAATGGCCGAGGCATTTTCCTGATACCAAAGCGCCCCTCCCGGCTCTGCGCCGTAGGGGTCATAGTAATCGTAAGCGCCCAAAACAACTTTCGCCTCGCCTACACTTAAGAGTTCGCATAAGCGATTTTGAATTTTATCATCGGTCACCAGTCCATAACCGGAAAAAGTATTTATGAACTGATCCTGAGCCAGGCTTTTTTCCTGGTGATTATCCAGCAAATATACCTTGCCTTCGGAAATCCTGGTCACCAGCACATAGTGGTCATTAAGCAGATGGGCAATAAAGGGTGCCAGAGAGCTTGAGAGCTCCGAAACCTTACTCTTTTCGATCTTGGCCGGATAAAGTTTTTCTCCGAAATATTCCGAAGCAGTGGACAGGGCAAACAGGGAGTTTTTGATCACATCCGGATTACCTTCCGGCTGCAGCACATTGTTCAGGATATCTACGGTTAAAGCCATTACCGCAATATCTTCTTCTGAAACCTTTTTCCCCTTAAATTGCAAATAATCAAAAAGTGCTTTTGAACCGCAGGGTTTGCCTTTGAGCCAATTATAGATCTCCTCAACTCTCTGTTTGGACATTTCCAAAGGCTTGCTTAAAGTAAGCGTAAGCTCAGGAGAAAGCTGAATGGCGTTTACCGGCTTTCCGGAAATGTCTAAAAGGATGTTCTTGATTGTTAACGGAATGTCGATCTGCGGAATATTTTGCAGGTAATTCGGCGCAAAAGTAGAGGGCTTGTTATAAAGCACCCCCCAGTCATACTGTATTGCCTGGGCCATCTCCTGGGGGATAAACACGGCAACCAGGATAAAAGCAACCACCCTGATCCAGGCCTTGAAGCCGGATTTAAATTCCTTCTTTTCAACTTCCGGCCCGAAGTTTTTCTGTTCTTCCAGATTTTCGTTTCTGCCTCTTTTCATCATAATAATATTACCTATATGTAAAAGTAAAAGGCAAAGTTTCCCCCTTACCCCAATTTCTTTTATATTTGTATTGCAACTGTCGGGATGCAACATAATCAAATTTAAAAACCTTTGTAAAACTTCTTACAAAGCTATTAAAATAAAACCGGGCTGTCAAATACTGACTTCTCGTCGGTATTCGGCAACCCGGCTATCTTATAACGCCTTTAAATCCAGCTTTGCGTTTCGCGCTTTAAGTTTTGCGCTCTTAAGATCCGTGGCTTTGCGTCCCCATCTTACGATGTTCGCTAAAGTACTTAGCGAATCCGCCAATTACTGCGGCAGAGGTTTGCCCTTTCGCTCCGTGGCTAATATTTCTTTAGCGTCAAAAGTATAACATAACAAACAAGTTATGTCAAGATCTATTTCGAGGAATTCAGATAGCGTTTTCTTGATTTTGCACTGATAAAAGGCTTAAAATACACAATTAATTTAAGCCTGAAAACCCGTTATTCTTAGGCTACGGCAGATCAAAAAACAGGCCAATAATTGTCATTATAAGCTCTTTTTTATCTTAAAAATATCAACGCAGCCAAAACCGCGAATATTCCCCCGGAAAGAATAACCAGAGATATGGTTTGGGCTAAATTGTCTCTCTTTCTATTCAGTTTGGACATTTTTTAGCTCATTTTTTTCAGTTTGGACATAAAATTATCAATATAAACGAATTATTATGCTACCAAACATAGGGTGCATTATATTTTCCATCTTGAGTGATAAATTCCCTGTGATACTCTCTTCCTACGCTATGCACGTGATTAGTGTCAAGATACTTATCCTCGTACCTGGTAGGCTCAGTATACCCCTGAGGAAGCTGTAAGTTTAAGTGTGCTCTGGTGGAAACCGGCAGATGCTGGTAAGCATCCGGGTTGCCGGCATACTGACTACGGATTCTCTCATATGCCGCTGGATCACTTATTTTTAATTTCTGAATCTCCCGGTTATGATAATACAGGTCAGCGACTCCCTGACCGCCATCCGCACGCTTATATCCATACTGGTTAGGCTGGCTCCAGGCAGAGGCCATCTGCCCTTCATAAACCGTATTATCTCCTGCGGCCTGGGCACTGCGCAAGTCGCTTGTTGATGGCAGGGTATTTT
>JAQUQA010000207.1 GCA_028716305.1 Candidatus Omnitrophota bacterium
CAATCCGGATCGGGGTGCTCATAATTTATGGTCGGTGGGATGATACTATCTTGCATCGCCAGACAGCAGATTATGAATTCCACGCCACCGGCTGCTCCCAAAAGATGCCCGGTCATCGATTTTGTCGAAGAAATCATCACCTTTCTGGCATAATCTCCAAACGCCTCTTTGATGGAAATCGTTTCAAATTTATCGTTCAGCTTGGTAGACGTGCCGTGGGCATTGATATAACCTATATCCTCAGGGTTAAGCCGGGCATCAGCCAAGGCGATCTTCATCGCCCGGGCGGCGCCGGCACCGGTCGGGTCAGGGGCGGTCATATGATAGGCGTCACAGGACATGCCGTAACCGACTATCTCCGCGATGATCTTTGCTTTTCTCTTTTTAGCATGTTCCAGCGTTTCTAAAACTACCATTCCGCAGCCTTCGGCAATAATAAAGCCGTCGCGTTCCCGGTCAAAGGGGCGGCTTGCCTTCTGGGGTTCGTCATTCCTGGTAGAAAGGGCCTTTAACGCGCAAAATCCGCCCACGCCGGTAGGCACAATACAGCTCTCCGTTCCCCCGGTGACCATCACGTCCGCGTCGCCGCGTTCCAGGATCCGTACAGCGTCTCCGATGGCATGGCTGCCCGAAGCACAGGCCGTGGCCACGCAGGAATTCGGCCCTTTTAAACCGTAGGTGATCGCGGTCTGACCGCTGGCCTCATTGACGATAAGCATGGGGATCAAAAACGGGGACATCCTCGAGGGCCCCTTATTCAGATAAACCTTATGCTCCTCCTCTATGGTATAGAGACTACCGATACCGGAGCCGATCAAAACGCCGATCCTCTCCCGGTTCTCCTTATCCAGGTCCATTCCGGACTGCTCCAGGGCCTGCTTGGCGGCGGCAATCGCGTATTGCCCGAACTTCGCGATCCGCTTGGTATCCTTTGTCGTCATACCATAAAACGCGGGGTCAAAGTTCTTAACCTCTCCGGCGATCCGGGATTCGAACTGCGACGGATCAAAAGACGTGGTCTTTGCGATACCGCTTTTCCCCTCTTTGAGGCTTTCCCAAAAAGTGCGCAGATCGTTTCCTACCGGGGAAATCACCCCCATACCCGTAACTACAACTCTTTGTCCTTGCATGATCTTTTTACCTTAACGGTTTAATTGGTTACAAAACTTACCCCGCCAGAATCGAAATGGCGGGGTATCTATCGTTTAAAGCTACCTGCAGGCAAAACACTTATTTACTTGCCGATTTTTCTTCAATGTACTTAATTGCATCACCGACTGTGGTGATTTTTTCCGCATCCTCATCCGGGATCTCGATACCAAACTCTTCTTCCAGGGCCATTACCAGCTCGACGGTATCCAAAGAGTCCGCGCCAAGATCATCGACAAAGGATGCTTCTGGAGTTACCTCTTCTGGCTTGACACCAAGTTGTTCTGCGATTATTGATTTGACCTTTTCCTGCACTGCCATACATTTCCTCCTTTGTATTTCCCGCTAATTAAGCCATCACCATTCCGCCATCGACCACTATACTCTGACCGGTTATATAGCTTGCTTCTTCAGAAGCTAAAAACATGCAGGCGTTAGCGACGTCCTGGGGGCTGCCCAGTTTATTCAAGGGTATCATCCCCAGCATTTTTTCTTTTACGTCCTGCGGCAGCCTGTCGGTCATCTCAGTCCGGATAAACCCGGGCGCGATGGCGTTGACATTTATATTGCGGCTGGCGAATTCTTTTGCCGTTGTCTTTGTCAAAGCGATTATTCCCGCTTTGGATGCCGCGTAATTTGCCTGCCCCGCATTACCGATTATCCCAATGATCGAAGCGATATTAATGATCTTTCCTGCACGCTGTTTCATCATGACCCTGGATACGGCCTTAATACAATTGAACGCCCCTTTAAGATTTACGTCAATTACCGCATCCCAGTCGGCATCACTCATTCGAAGGATCAAGTTATCTTTAGTAATGCCAGCGTTGTTAACTAATATATCAACCTTTGCGAATTTGTCAAGAATTTTGTTTAGGGTTTCTTCAACCTTATTAAAATCCCTGACATCCAGCTCTACCGCAAAGGATTTCCTGCCTAGGGCCTCGGCTTCCCGGCTGGTCTGGGCCGCTTTTTCCAGGTTAACATCGCTGATTACCGTGTCGGCACCCTCGCGGGCAAAAGCCAGGGCGATCTCCCTGCCTATTCCCTGGGCGGACCCGGTCACAAGAACAACTTTATCCTTAAAACGCATATCTGCCTCCATAGCTGTAAGTTATAAGTTTTAAATTATATGCGCTTTTTTATAACTTCTGGCTTATAACTTATAGCTTACAACTTAAAGCTTAAAATATCGTCTTTCTTCTCAATACTGACCACTTCGACAGCAGGGTCAATTTTCCGCATCAGCCCTTTTAGAATCCTGCCCGGGCCGAACTCAAAAAACCTTTTTACCCCTTCGCCGGCCATGAAACGCATGGAATCTTCCCACAACACCGGGCTATGGATCTGATTAACCAGGTTTTCCCTGATCCGGCCGGCATTATCTGCCGGTTTGGCGTCGACGTTGCTGACCACCGGGATAACCGGATCCTTAAGCTCTATGCCTTCCAGGAACCCCTTAAACTCCATCGCCGCTTCCAGCATCAGCGAAGAATGAAAAGCTCCGCTTACCTCAAGTTCGATTACTTTCTTCGCGCCCTGCTGTAACGCCGCCTCTTTTGCCTTATCCACCCCGGCCGGCTCTCCGGAGATAACGATCTGCCCGGGACAATTTAAGTTTGCCAGGTCAACCTTACCGCTGGCAAGGCAGATGTTTTTCAGGGTATCCTTCTCCAGCCCGATTACCGCCGCCATCTTCCCGGGATATTTAACCGCGGCGGCGTTCATCAACTCTGCCCTGCGGCGCACCACCCTTATCGCATCGGAAAAACTAAGCACTCCCGAGGCTACCAGCGCCGAATACTCCCCCAGGCTCAAACCGGCTGTATAGG
>JAQUQA010000208.1 GCA_028716305.1 Candidatus Omnitrophota bacterium
GGACTATCCGGGCGGCCCTGGATGCCCTGGTGGACTTTGGCCGGCCCAAGGCGATCCAGCTGGCGGTATTGATCGACCGGGGGCACAGGGAATTACCCATCCGCGCGGATTATGTAGGTAAGAATATCCCTACGGCAAAGAATGAGACCGTTGAGGTGCGCCTCGAGGAAGCTGACGGTAAAGATGAGGTGGTGATCGTGGAGAAGGAAGTAGAATGAACTGGACGCGTAAGGACCTTTTGGGGCTGGAAGAATTGAGCCGGGAAGAATTAGAGTTGATCCTGGAGACGGCAGAATCTTTTAAAGAGGTTTCAACCCGGGAGATCAAGAAAGTGCCTGCCTTACGCGGCAAGACCGTGGTTAACCTGTTTTACGAGCCTTCGACGCGGACCCGCGTTTCATTTGAAGTAGCGGCAAAAAGGCTGTCCGCGGACGTAATCAATATCGCCACGGAGACCTCCAGTGTCCGTAAGGGGGAAACATTAATCGATACGGGGATGAACATCGAGGCGCTTAAGGCGGATATCATCGTCATGCGCCATAATTATTCCGGGGCAGCGGCGATGCTGGCCAGGCACTTAAAGATCAGTGTGATCAATGCCGGGGACGGATGGCATGAGCATCCTACTCAGGCGTTGTTAGATATCTTTACCTTGAAAGAAAAACTTAAAAAAATAGAGGGTCTAAGGGTGGCTATCGTAGGTGATATTGCCCATTCCCGGGTGGCCCGGTCAAACATCTGGGGGTTGACAAAGCTGGGGGCCAAGGTTACGGTTTGCGCCCCTAAGATGCTTATCCCACCGGCGATTGAGGAAATGGGGGCGGAGGTCAGCCTGGATATCGATGAGGCGCTGGCCAAGGCGGATGCGGTAAATGTTTTACGTATGCAATTTGAGCGCGACGAATTAAATGCTTTTCCAAAACAACTTGAATATTTTATGAACTTCGGAATTACCGAAGAGAGATTAAAAAAGGCCAAAAAAGACATTATCGTCATGCATCCCGGGCCGATCAACCGCGGCATCGAGATGTCCAGTGAAGTGGCCGACGGGGCCAATTCTGTGATCCTGGAACAGGTAACCAACGGCATCGCTGTGCGCATGGCAGTGTTGTTTCTGGTTGCCCAGGCAAATGAGAAAAAAGATGAAACTCATAATTAAAGGTGGCAGGGTGATCGATCCGGCGGAAAGCCGGGACGAGATCGCGGATATCCTGATAGAAAACGGAACAATTTCCTCTATTGGCAGGGATATCACAGTGTCTTGCGACGCCCAGATCGATGCCCGGGGGATGATAGTTTTTCCCGGGATCGTCGATATGCACGTGCATCTGAGGGAGCCGGGCCGGGAAGACAAGGAAACCGTGGCCAGCGGCACCAAGGCCGCGCTAAAAGGCGGAGTGACCAGCGTTCTGGCCATGCCCAATACCGCGCCGGCGATAGACAGCGTCGACAACCTTGAGCTGCTCCAGGGGATTATCAGGGCATCCAGTTTTGCGAATGTTTTTGTTTGCGCTGCAATCACCAGGCAGCGCCAGGGCAAAGAACTTACCAGTATCCGGGATCTTAAGCAGTGCGGGGCAGTGGCGATTTCCGATGATGGCAATTCCGTGGATTCCGAGGAGGTTATGCTCAAGGCCTTAAGGGAAGCAAAGGCCGCCGGGATAATTTTGATCGATCATTGCCAGGACAACTTGCTTTCCGCAGGAGGGTCGGTTAATCTGGGTTTGACCTCGACCCGCATGGGCCTTAAAGGGATTTCCCGGGAATCGGAATACCTGAGAGTAAAACGCGACATCTCCTTGGCGCAGAAAGCCGATGCCGCCATACATATCGCCCACGTGAGTTGCGCCGAATCCATAGAGATTATTGCCAAGGCCAAGCAAAAAGGAGTGCGGGTAAGCGCGGAAGCTGCGCCGCACCATTTTTCTTTGGACGAAGAAGCAGTCTGGGGGTATGATACTAATATGAAAATGAATCCTCCTTTACGCGGTAAGGATGATCTCAGCGCGATCAGGCAGGGTTTAAGAGACGGAGTGATTGACGTGATCGCCTCCGATCACGCCCCGCATACCGACAATGAAAAGGAAATTGAGTTTGAGCGCGCGGAATTCGGGGTGATCGGCCTGGAAACCGAATTGGCGGCGAGCATCACCGAGTTAGTGGAAAAAAATATACTCGATTGGCCGGAGTTGATAAAGAAGCTGACGATTAATCCAGCAGGGCTCCTGGGGATCAAAAAAGGCCGTCTGGGTAAAGGCATGGATGCGGACCTGGTAGTGGTTTCTCCGGGGAAAGACCGTATTATTGAAAAGAAAGATTTTGTTTCGAAATCAAAAAATTCCCCCTTCCTGGGCAAAAGGCTCAAAGGCTGCGTAGAATTTACAATTTGCCGCGGAGAGACGGCGTTCCAGGCAAGATAGGTGACGAGAGATGGAATTTATCGCTGATTTCCACATTCATTCAAAATATTCCCGCGCTACCAGCAAGGATATGGACATAGCACATCTTGCCGAGTGGGCTAAGCTCAAGGGGATCGACCTGATGGGCACCGGGGATTTTACCCACCACCTCTGGCTTGAAGAGCTAAAACACCACCTGGAAGAGCTGGGCAACGGCCTTTATAAATTTAACGGAGTGCATTTTGTCCTGACCACGGAGATCAGCAGTATCTACTCCAAGAACGGCAGGGGGTACCGTATCCACAACATGGTTTTTGCCCCGTCTTTTAAAGTGGTGGATAAGATCAATGAAACCTTAAGCCGTTATGGCAACCTGGCTTCGGACGGACGGCCGATTCTGGGGATGGACGCCGCGGAGATCGCGAAGATCGTTTTTGATATCGAAGAAAAGTGTATGCTTGTACCCGGGCATATCTGGACGCCCTGGTTTAGCCTTTTCGGCTCCATGTCTGGTTTTAATCGGATTGAGGATTGTTTTGAAGACCAGACGCCCAAGATCTTCGCGCTGGAGACCGG
>JAQUQA010000209.1 GCA_028716305.1 Candidatus Omnitrophota bacterium
CATCTTAGGATCTTCCTCATCTATCGTGATACCGACAATATCTATACCCGCAACGGCAGGGCAGACTCCTGGGAACATCTTGATCCAAACGACGCCTATATCGTCAGGAATCAAATTGCCGAGGCCAGGGCAAATAACATTCCGGTCTACCGGGTCAACGCCAGCCACGCAAACTAGCCGGCATCTCGGCAAGTTGGTCGGTTTGGGGGTGTTTATCGCATCCGTATTCGGATTTATTGGTTCTGCCGCAGGGGATATCAATATCGAAACCGGCAGAAATGCAGTGTCCAGCGCGCCGGTCAGCGCAGGCCTGTTCAATAACCCGGTACTGGCGATGATCGTTGTAGCAATAATCACCATGGCGTTATTGTCATTAAGGTTCTTTTTAAGAGGCAGGTCATCCGGAAGTCAGGGAGAGTCTGATGCAAAAGAAAAAGATGGCAAGGTAGATGACGCAGAAACCAAGGAAACGGATCCGGAAGTGATAACCGAGGAATCCCTGGATAATACTTCCCCGGTATCTTTTGAGAACACAGCGGCACCCGGAAAATGTGATGCCTCGGCATTCTATTCCCATATGGATGATATGTTCATTGATTCCAGGGTCGCGTTTATTGCCCGGCCCATATCGGATAAAGACCTAGCTGAGCCGATAGAGCACGTCAGGCTGGAGATGCAGTTCGCAGATGTTATACCGTTTTTCCTGAATTATGAGCTGGTTGAACAGAGCGAAGAATCACCATGGGATATTACGATCGTCTTGGAGATATTCTCCGAGGTCAGCCTTAAGGTCATGGGTTTTGTTTTGGCCCTCTTTGCCCTGGGGATGATCTGGCCCCAGGCCATGCCCGCGGCAAGAGAGATCACCGGGTATCTGGCAGCCGGCCCGGTTAATTTCATCCTGGGTACGCTTTTCTTTATTCTAGCCGCAAGCTTTGGCCACCAGATTGCCCAATCCCTCCTGGCCACGGTCCATGAATACGGACATTCACTATTTATCAAAGAATCGCGTTTCGCGGTAATTGCCGGGCAGGGGATGACCACTGGTATGGCCAAGAGCAATTTACAGTGTTTCTTCTCTGATATCGCCGGGGTGTTTGCCGAGTTGGCGCTGGTGGTCTTAGGGTTGTCAGTGCTGCATTTGGACAACAGCTGGGGCAGGTTGTTCATTGAGGCCATTGAACGCGAAAGCGCCTTTGCCGGATCCTTATTCGGTTATCTGTTTCATTTGAGCACTGCCGCATTAATGCTCTTTCTGGTGGCCAATGGTCTGGTCGTCGGATTATTGCATAATCTTGTTATTCCCGCTCTGAATTATCACAAAATAAAAGCCAGTCAAGAAGCCGAGGGGTTGGCAGCAACCATGACAGACGGCGCGCAAGCGCGCGAATCATTCGGTAATTTATCCAGGAAGGAAAAAACACAGGCCGCGCTTGGAGCGTTCGGCGCACTGCTTGGTATGCTCGCCGTTGGTTTTGGGTTGGATCGGTTGCTGGATTTCATGGTGAACTATGCCGATACAGGGGCATTCGTAAATATGTTCCTGATCATGGTACCCGTAATATTCATAATATTTGCCGCCGGGGTAATAACATATTACGCAGTAGATGGGGCAGAAGGGGTTAAGAAGTTCCTTGGGGAGTTAAAAGAAGGAGACCCGGCCATGGAAAGAAGAAGCACCAGGCCGGCGCCCCGCACCAGCAGCCGGGACCGTTTTGGCAGCCGTCCCAGCGTGAGCATGAGCTTTGTTTCTCCTTCCGGGCGCAGGGGTAAGCACAGGATCATCGATCATGCCGGTAACGGTGAGCAGGATTTAAAAATTATCAACGGCCACCTGATCCGCTGCAATATTGCTCATGCCAGAACAAGAGAGGTCGAGATAAACGAAGCAGAACGCAGACAGGTAGAGGCGATCTTAGGAATGGCCTTGGATAAGCCGGTAAAGTGGTTTACCGTCAGGGGAGATTTTCCGGAAGAGGCACATGTTCATGAAGAGGGAGATTCTTACCATATTTATATCCGCAACGACCTGATCGGAGAAGGTAAAGCTGCTCATGAGGTTGTGGCGGCGCTGGTGCGCGTCGGTACGGCAGAAGAGGTGCACGCCTTAGCCTTAGAAGTCGAGGCCATGGTAAGAGATGGCCAGGGCTCCTTAAGCTCTAGCGGCAGGGATTTACTGGAACAGGCCAGGGCGAAGGCCATCAGAAGAATGGTTTTCTTTGGGATAGAAGATGAGGCCTTCCAGAAAGACTTTAGCGACTTGGGATTAGGCGGAGTAGTTTTAACCCGCGATGAGGCGCATCTGATGAAAGCTATGGCCAGCGGAAGTTTTTCTCTGACCATGTCATTTACGGTCAGCGACGCGGAAGCAAGGGGTTTCCTGGAGTTGGTTGACGCAAGCAGCCGGGAAGAGTTGATGGCAGCCTGGGCCGGAGAATATAATGACAATGTCGGCAGGATCCTGTCTTTATTGATGCATCCGGCGGTTTTCTCCAGCCTGAACATGTCTCATTCTTTAAGGAGATATCCGAACGCAAGGGCAACCACGATGGAGCTAAACGCGCATTTCCGGGGAGTCTTAATCAGCCTGCTGGATAAGGTTGCCAAGATCGATCCGAAAAGATCAGTCCGCGGCGCAAGGATCGCGTTACCTGCCGTCAGGAGAGGGCTAAGCATCGTTGAGGTACCTTATGCAGCGGGGATGCGTGTGGTGGTTACCCCCGGAGGGAGGACATTCTTAAGCGTAGAACAGGATGAATTGGGCATATACCTGGTGCCGGTTGTCCGCGTGGAGTCGGGTGAGTATTCATACTACGGAGCGCGCAGGACTTATCTGTCAGGCACGATGACCATCGGCAGGAACGTGGATGAGGTAGATCCGGAAAAAGATTTTGCCTTAAGGATTGAAAATGAACAGGGCCGCACGGTGTATTTATCCGGATCGGTAAAAGACCAAAGTATCAGCCGTTTTGA
>JAQUQA010000210.1 GCA_028716305.1 Candidatus Omnitrophota bacterium
CATTATATCTTATGTTCGACCGCAAGCGGCAAAACAGAATGCTGCTTGTGGCGAGCTATATCTTCTATGGCAGCTGGGATTGGCGCTTCCTTTTCTTGATCCTATTTTCGACCGCTTTGAATTACGTCTGCGGAATCAAGATCTGCGCGATCAATGAGCCTGCCAAGAGAAAGCTCCTTATCTGTTTGTGCGTCATAGGCAATCTTTCTGTCCTGGGTTTCTTCAAATATTTCAATTTCTTTATCTCCAGCCTGGGGACATTGCTTAGCTACTTCGGTTTTTCACCACAGGCACATCTTTTTAATATTATCCTCCCGGTAGGCATATCTTTCTACACCTTTCAGGCGATGAGCTATCCAATCGATATCTACCGTAAGAAATTAACACCTACCAAAAATTTCTTTGATTTTGCCCTTTTTATCGCTTACTTCCCCCAGTTGGTTGCCGGCCCTATTGAAAGAGCCAGACATCTCCTGCCGCAAATACTCGCCCCGAGAAGGGTAACGCTTGATAAATTCTACGAAGGGTCTTACCTTATTTTTTGGGGGTTGTTCTTAAAAGTCTTTGTTGCGGATAACCTGGCAAGCATAGTCGATCCGGTCTTTAACTCGGCTGCGCCATATAACGGCGCAGCAGTAATAGTTGCCGTTTATGCTTTCGCCTTTCAGATTTTTTGCGATTTTGCCGGATATTCTACTATAGCCAGGGGCCTGGGCAAATGCATGGGTTTTGATATAATGCTTAACTTTAACCTGCCGTATTTTGCTACAAACCCACGGGAATTCTGGCAGAGATGGCATATCAGCTTATCCACCTGGCTTAAGGACTATCTATATATTCCTCTGGGGGGTAACCGAAAAAGCACCCTGGTCACCTACCGCAACCTGGCAATAACCATGTTGCTGGGTGGACTTTGGCACGGGGCCGCCTGGACATTCGTCATCTGGGGGGCCTATCACGGCTTTTTGCTGATATCCCACAGAATTATGATCCCCTGGCTAAAAATAATCAAACAGCCGCAAAATGTCTTTGCAACAAGAATATGGTTTTTTATGAGGATTGTTTTCTTTTTTCAGCTGACCTGTTTTGGCTGGATGATCTTCAGGGCCCAATCAATGACGCAGGTACATCAAATGCTCCAGGGCATAATCCATAACTTTAATCTGTTTGCTCCCGGTTTAAGTTCGATCTCCCGTAAATTGATATTTTTCACCTGGATCTTAATCCTCGTCCAAGTCTGGCAGTTTATCAAAAAAGACCTTTTGTTTATCATGAAATGCAATTTCGCCATCAGGACGCTGTTTTATCTGGCCTGTTTTTTCCTTTTGGCGCTATTTGGAGTGACTAGTGCCAAAGAATTCATCTACTTTCAATTTTAGAAAATTACCCTCTGCCTTCCTCTGCAGCGTAGCGCTATTTTTCATCAGCCAGGCTTTAATGGCCGGAAGCAAAAGCTTCTGGCATTTCTGCTATTATTACAGCCTGCCGATGTATGATGACGCTTTACGGCTGGAGGCGCAACTAAGGTTGATGCCCCCTAACGATAATAACACCAGGGTCTTTTTGATCGGCTCAAGCCAGGCCCGGGAGGATTTTGATACCGAACTCCTGAATCAAAATTTCAAAAAATCTGGAATAATATTCTACAACCTGGGGTTCTCCGGAGCTTCCCCGATTGAGATTTTCATGATAAAAGACAAACTGTTGAAGCACAATCCCAAAACCATCATCTATGTCCCCTACATACAGAGCTTTTACAACGATTATGATTTATCCAAGGTTCGGTATTATTTTAGCCCTGCGCTCCTGCCTTATTTGATGGAATACCTGGGCCCGGAAAGCGTCATTCGGCACCGGGGATATCTCATCGACTCTATCGCTGCGGAAAACTCCCTGATTTTTAAATACAGGCGGTCTTTACCACGGATAATTTTCACCGCGGTCAGAAACTTTTTCGCTAAGAATAAGATATCTGGGCCAAAAAATTATGCCTACTATGAAAATATGAGTGATTCGTATTTTAAAGAAAAGGTTAGCCAAGCCGGCAGCAATAGATATACGGTTGACGGCTTTACAATGATGAACGAAAAACTATTTATTCTCTTTGCCGAAGAAGTCAAAACCATGGGGATAGATTTGATAGTCATTGACGGCCCAACCCACCCAATGATCAAGGAATTTTATAAAAAAGAGAGCGAATTGGCTTATAATTATTTTTTTAAGGCCCAGGCTAAAAGATTTGGCTTTATTTATCTGGGAAGGGATGATTTACCGGATTTTAACAATAAGGACTTCATTGATTTCACTCACCTAAACAACACGGGCAGGATTAAATTTACAAGATTTATCGAAAACTATTTTTCGAAAAACTTACTGAATCACTGATTTTGTCTTCCTGCCGGTACTAAAGTCGCAATTAGAGAAACAGGTTACAAAGTCTTTAAAAGGCTCCTAAGAGTTCGTGGACCCCTTACAGCTGTTGCCGCAGCCGGTGCAGCCTCCCACGCCGCATTTCTGCTGGGTCCCGCAGCACGCGTCATTGCAGGTAGGGGTAGCATCACCGCAATTCCAATCAGTGCCTCCCGGGGTATGCCCGGAATCCCAGGCCCCGCATTTTCTCGGCCCGTATGATCCGCAACGGCCCCACTCAACAATCGGCCCACCGGGAATGGTAGATGCGGTTTTGCAGCATCCTAATATCGATTCGTTCTGCTCCCCCCTGGTCAAGAGGATCAATTTCGGCATCACCCAAACTCTCTTTGCTACGCCAACTTTTCGCGCCTCCAACATCGTGTCCCCCTTTTTTTCAAAAATTAAGCCGCTTATATAGGTTGTCAGGAGATGGCCATACGTTTTATGTTTTCGGCGGCTTTTTCGTTTGAAAACAATTCAAGTATGATTTGCCTGTTCTTCTCTTTGATACCTGCCGGCAGCTCATCAAAAACATGATTTGCTCCGTCGCTAA
>JAQUQA010000211.1 GCA_028716305.1 Candidatus Omnitrophota bacterium
GCCCCGGGAAAAACCGGGATGCGTTTTTTAACGCAATACTCCATCACCTCGGGGATGACCACCGGCGTGACGATAAATGTCGCTCCGGCATCCAGGGCCGACTTTAAGCCCGCTAAATCCAACACCGTCCCCGCTCCGATAGTCAGGCGTCCTTTTGATAAACTAACGGCCCGGCGGATTAATCCGCAAGCGCCCTTGGTGTTCATGGTGATCTCGATGGTCTTTAACCCTGCCGAATCAATAGCAGAAATCAAAGGCTCCACAGCTTCCGCTTCGATGCCGCGCAAAATCCCCAGGATCGGCAATTGCCTGAATTCTTTGACGTCCATCTATTCTTCCACTTCTCCGACCAAGCTATCGTAAAATTCCCGGTAATTTTCTTTCTTGGCGCTGTTGCGCAAAGCCATGGCCGCCCGGGGATGTTCATCCAGGATACCGGTGATGGCATAAGGGATAATATAGCCCCACTCCATTTTTTCCCGCAAGGTAATGAATTCCTTGGAAATCAGGTCGAGGACCGGCCGGATATCGAATTTGGGGTTCTTTAAGAATCCCAGGATCAACTCCAACGGGCAGTTACCGGCCGCGCGCCCCAAGCCGTAAACCGTGCCATCGACATAATTGGCATTATGGATGATCGCCTCGATGGTGTTACCGAAGGCCAGTTGCTGGTTATTGTGCGCGTGCATCCCTACTTCTTTGGACTTTAAGATGCTCTTTGCCTTCTTGACCAGGAACTCGGTGGTTTCCTGATACAACGCCCCAAAGCTATCGACGATGTAAATTACCCCCGCCTTGCATTCTTTCTCAAGCTGATCGAGGCACTCGGTTAATTCGTTATCCAAAGCGCGCGAAATGGCCATGATATTTACCGTAGTCTCATACCCCTTATCGGCGAAGTGATTTACCAGGTAGATCGCCTTATCGATATCCTTGACATAGGAAGCCACACGGATCATCGCCACCGGGCTGTCCTTGCGCGGCAGGACGTCATCCACGTCCACCCTATCCACATCTACCATCACCGCGATTTTCGTCTTGGACTCTATGCCGTCAATGACCCTTTTAATATCCTCATCTTCGCAGAACTTCCACTTACCGTATTCCTTGGGAGAAAAGAGCCGCTTGGAATTTTTGTAGCCGATCTCCATGTAATCTATACCTGCCTCGGAAAGCGCCTTATAGACCTCACGGACAAAACGGATATCAAAGTCGTGGCCGTTGATCAGCCCGCCGTCTCTAATCGTACAATCCAATACCTTGATTTTTTCCCTGAACATCTAAATTCTCCTTTCACGCCAAAATTTCACCACCATTTGAATAATATCATGCATAACAATGAAAGCGTCCCCAGGAAGAGGCGCACACAGAAGAGAAACCAGAAATATATCGGCTGCCCGGAACGTTTGACCACGGAATACCCTTCCTGACGCTTGCCTTCCCTGCCGATGGTCTGCCCGGTCAAAAGCTGCTTGATCGCCTCGACCAAAAGGAATGACCCGAAAATAGTTACCGCTATCCATAAGGCTAACTTCTGAAACTCTAAACTCAATAAATAATTCATCCCGCCTTCCACCTTTCTAATAAGGTTTTACTTTTCCCATTTCAAAAATCGCGTTCCAATCTATTTGCGCGCAGTCACTTACGATTCCCAAATCCGGCAAGATTCGTAACAAATACCATTGCGGTATTTTACCCCCAAAACTGCCCGTTTTCAACCAATAAATCCCACGGCTGATTTTCGAAGGCATGCCGATTTTAACCAATCAGGCCTGGGTCCGCCATAGAGCATGACGGACAAGAATGGGTTTTTTAAGGTTCGATCACTACCCGACGGAAAGCGCTGCAGCCTCCGGGTAAAAACCGGCTGTTGTACGAATGCAGAGAAAAAAGAAAGGCATCGGGGTCCCCGAGCAGGCCCAGCGGTATCTTCAGGGTGATCGCTTCAGGCCCAAACGCCAAAGAGGCGTCTTTTGGATCAATGGGCTTTCCCGAGATGGTGTCATAAATTTTAAACTTATCGAACCTGGTATGTATCGAGATGTGCGGCATGTCCCCGAAAAACATCCCGTATTTGTAACCGGCAAGAAAAAAGATAAAAGATGACCTGCTCTTTGACTCCGGCGGCTTCTTCGCCTTTAAGAGCAGGTAATTATCCACCAGCGCGAAACTGACCCATTGGTTATCGCCAATAAAATTATAATTCTCCCCTGTTTGTTTCTTCAGCTTGATCACCGGCAACTCGCTGAACAACTCGTTCCGGCGGATAAAGGAAAACAGGTAGAACGCGCTGATATGCGTTTGGGAGCGGTAGGCCAGCATGGCCTCAAACTTTTTTTCGATCTCCTTGGGGGACAATTTCAGCTGCTCCCAAGTGATCTCCGTGGAGAGATCCGAGAAGAAATCTTCCGCCGGGGGCTTCAGTTCAAGCTCGGGATGGTGGTGCCGCGGCAGGGGCCAGCCCGGCACATGCACCAGATAAGAATAGACCCTCGGCAAAGGCATTTCGTCAAACAAGTCGGCCAGGACTATCTGCAGATATAAATAAAGCGCCCAATGGTCACCGTTGAAATCCGCGGCATGAGAAACAAAGACCTTCGTCGGCCGGTAATCCAGGATAAAACCCTTTAGATCAGCCAGGACATTATCCCCTTTATATTCCTCTTTAAAAGAAAGGCTGTCCTTATAAGGGACCTTCTTTTGCCTGCTCAACATGCTTTCATACGGCTTTTTGTCGCCCCAATAAGAAATAAACATCTTATCCGTCCCGTGGTCCGGATATCCCAGAAAGGTAAGGTCCTCTTTCTCTAATCCCAGTATTTTCATCGCCTCAATCGCCTCGGCCTGGCGCTGCTGGCCCAAGGTAACAAAATCCCTGCCCCTGATAAAAAATACCCTCACCGGGAAAAGCAGCGGATTATAAAAAAGGATGGAAAA
>JAQUQA010000212.1 GCA_028716305.1 Candidatus Omnitrophota bacterium
TATGGGCCGCGTGGGATCTATCATGCCAGCGGGCCGGATTTTTTCTGGAATCTTAAATCAACCGAACAGAATGAGCGTGCCTACTGCGCGCTCCAGGCGCTTTATCAAGTGACCCAGGAGGCGCGTTTCGCGCTGGGGGCGGACGCTTTAGAGGCCTGGTTAAAAGGGATGTATGATTTTGATGTGCACCTTTTTCATACTGTGGCCGAATATAACGGCTCCTCCTGGATAAAAAAAGATTTTAGCTACGTAGCCACGGATGTAACCGCGTACGCACCTTTAGAACTCATCTTCAGCGATACCTATTTCGGCGGCACGCAAGAAAAACGGGATGCCGAGGTGGATGCGATGTTCACGGCGATCGAGCAGCGCACCGCTTTTCTTGACGGCAGCCTTATGCCGAAACTGTTCCGTTTTTCGGTTTCCCAAACCGGGAACTATGGTTCGGTGGAATGGTCCGCGCAGATGGCCCTTGCTTATTTGAGGGCGGCCCAAAACCATTATCAGCGCGGCAACACCGAGAAAACCCGTGCTTACCTGAACAAATACAACGCCCTGGTGAATAACCTGGAGTCGTATTTTTCCTCCGCGGATGACGATCCGCTCTCCAGGATCGCCCCGTATGCTTCTTACCTGGACGGAACTGTTGCCGCAGGGGTGCCCACGGGAACAGGGTATTTTACCTTTGGCTGCCGCGCGGCCTTGGCCTCGGCCTATTATGCCTTTGCCAAGGCAGGCTATGATCCCAGTGTTTTAGGCGGAGGCATGGGCGTGCCCCAGACGAATCTTACCTTGAATATGAAGGATGTGCCCTGGTATGCCAAGGCCCTTCCATATAATTCTTCCGCAGCGGCATCGATCCAGATGATTGTTAATTATATGCGCAAAGGCGCGGTAGAGCCGTATACGGAAATTTCCCAGAACCAGATTTATGAATACGCCAAAGGCGGCGAACCACTTCAAGGAGACCTGACCCCCCTGGAGATTGATAAGGCGGTTGGGCATTTTGACCCCTATGATACCCTGGTTTCCAATTGGGCCGATCTTTATGATTCCTGGCCGGACGGTAATCCTTTTCAGGGGTATAATTTTTCCGTAGATACTTATGACCCGAACCTCAGTTCAACCGCCCTAAATGACTATTTGCGTGATATCTGCCACTGGATGGCTTACAGCGTGATCAAAGAGGCCGGTAACCCGGATTCCGGGTTTGTCGCGCATCCCAATACGCCGGCGATAGTGCCGTTATTCGGCTCATATGACCATTGGTCGGTAGTAAAGGGGTATGCCGCCAGCGCCGATCCCTGCCCGCAGCCGCGCAGTAATCCGTATAATACCCCGGATTTTACGGTCTATGGGTTATGGTTCAAGGACCCGGCAATTGACGGTATAGGAAAGGACAGTTATAAGACCGCCGCAGAATGCGCGGCTAACTATTTTCTTCCTGTGGTTTCCCAGGACGGCTATAACGGTAAATTCGTCCAGATTGCCGAGCCTCCGCCGGTATTAAGCCATGGGCGCGGCAAAGTGATCCGGCCGCAAAACGATGAGGCGAATTTGCGTTTTGTGGGCGCGCAGGCAATGCCGAAAATAAACCGGAACATTTTTTATTTTTCCAGGCTGCGTTTGGAGCCGCCGGAGGAAAATGCTTCCTCTGGGAAACTGAAGCTTAAAAAAAGCTGGAAAGACATAGTTGACGGTTATCTGCTTTCGGATAAAGACGCCATCGCCGCCTTCAGCGGGACAAGGCCGGCAAAACCGATATTTGTCCGGCGCGCGGATAAACAAGGAGCCGATTATTATCTGGTCCCCTTTAACAAGAAGGTAAGGGGAAAAGGGATTTTGACCAGCGCAGTGGTGATCCTCGATGCCCAGGACGGGCATTTTAAAGAAGCCACCTGGACACAAAAGCCGGAAGTTTATCTGCCGGTGAGCCGGTATCAAGCGGTATATCTGGTAAGAAGGGCGATCACCAGCGATTTCTTCTTTAAGCTCAGGGGCCTGAATTATTATTCAAGATACGGACGCCGGAATTATGCGAAAATCAGGAATTTGTATCTTGATTACGCGCGGTTGTTGAACTATCTGAATCATGCCGATACCCGCCTTTTCTGGGACCCGCAAGGCCATGGCAAATCAGCCTATTTTCCCGTCTGGGAGATCGATGTTCAGGGGTATCTCTGGCAGGTGACCCAGGAGGGCAAGGTTGTCCCGCAGGGTGAGCTGAGCCGGGTCATCGCTCAGATCGGGGCAAACCGGGTTTATCTCGACAAGTTCCTGAAAACAAATTCCCGGTAAATGATCATTGTCCAGCCCGCCGCCATCTTTAAAAATTCTTGCAATTGGATTCTATTTGTGATATTTTAATAATCCTCTCACCGAATAATCTTATTAACCTCTTTTTAGACGAATGGTACAAGATATGAGCCCATTACATTTTACCGATAGTAGTTTCAAGAAAGATGTCCTGGATTCTGATTTACCGGTAGTAGTTGATTTTTGGGCCCCCTGGTGCGGCCCCTGTAAAATGCTTGCGCCGATCCTCGATGAGCTTGCCAAGGAGTATGACCGTAAGGTCAGGATAGGCAAGATCAATATCGACGAGAACCCGAAAACCGCCACGCATTACGGGGTGATGTCCATCCCGACGGTTATGTTTTTTAAAAACGGGAAAATTTCCGGGCAGATAGTCGGGGCGGTCAGTAAACAGGAGTTTAAGAAGAAGATAGAGGCAAACCTCTGATTCCATGAAAAAGATCTTCATCGCTGCCACCAAGCAGAATGACGGCAAAACTACCGTTTCCCTGGGGCTGGTCTGTAATTTTCAGGGCAGGTTTAAGCGGGTGGGTTTCATCAAGCCCATCGGACAGCGCTATCTGCAGGAAGAGGGGCTGAAGATCGATGAAGACTCCTGGCTGATCGAAGAAGTCTG
>JAQUQA010000213.1 GCA_028716305.1 Candidatus Omnitrophota bacterium
GCTCGCGGATCTCGTTGCGGAAACGAAAAAGCGTCTCCGGCGGCCTTTCGCTTAGCTCTTCCCTGAAGAGCCGTATATCCACTATACGCTCCGCCTTTGTGTCAAATGCCTGAAAAGTCTGCGAAAGACTGTCTTCCCAAAGCATCTGCTCAATCCGGTAGCGAGCGGCGATTATTCTATTGGGCATGCGGTATTCTCCCTGCGACTAACGAAATTAAGAGTAAAAGGCCGCTCCAGACCACCCACCAGCGGAATCTCCCGGAGTTCTCCTGCATTGCCAACAAGCCGGTGGCATCAACATCCGCCCCTAATATCGCGATGACCTTTCCGCTTGGGTCGCGAATAGGCGCGTATCCGGAAATAAGCGTTCCCCAGGCGTCAACCGTAATTTTTTTATCCGCGGCCGGCCCATCGTAGGCATTTAATATTTCCGGGAATTGTCGGGTATCGTATTTATCTCCCGGAAAAGAACTAGGCGATGATGCGGTGATGATCTTGGGCAGAGGATCGGCATCGACCAGATACTGCATGATTCCCGGTTGATCTGAGGCAGTCACGATATAAATATATTTTAGAAAAGGATTCGCCTCTTTGAACCTGATTAATTTCTGCCGGATAAGCCGGTATTCCAAAGCAGCTTCCCCTTCCATCTGAGGCGGAACCTTAAGCAGGGTTTCCCCGTCTATGGAGACCGCGGCATTGGCCGCGACAAGCATCAGCCGCTGCCTTGTTTCGTTAAAGGAACTTTTCAGGCGAAGTTCATGAAAAATAAAATTCCCTGCCGCGGCGATAAATAATAACAGCGGTAAAAAGACAAACAAACGCTTAACCATTCTATGCTCCTGTTAAAAACCTTTAATTAAGGTGCCCCAGGGTCCGCTGGAGAAAGGACAGATCTTCTTTATTGGCCAGCACGAGCAAAACATCCCCTCCTTCCAGAACGGTCGGCCCGGCCGGGATGATGAATTTGTCTCCCCGGGAAATCAGCATGATCAGGCATTTCTGCGGGGTATTCAGCTCGACGATGCGCTTGCCGACAACCCAGGAATCAAACGGCACGACCACTTCCGTCAAATCGGCGTCGATGCCCTCGGCCTTCTCGAATTCCAGGGGATAGTTGCGTTTACGGGTAAAAGGCGCATCCACTTTAAGTAATTTAGAAACCAGCGGGATAGATGTCCCCTGGATGAGGACCGAGGTCAAAACCACAAAAAATACCACATTAAATATCGTCTCCGCCTCTGGGATACCCGCCAAGAGAGGAAATGTCGCCAGGATGATCGGAACGGCCCCCCTTAACCCGACCCATGATACCATCAATTTTTTTCCGGTGGTGATACGAAAAGGCATCAGACAGAGCAAGACGCTGATCGGACGGGCAAACACCATCAAAACAATTACCAGCAGCAGGCTCACCCCCATCACCGGCAGGATATGCGAAGGATAAACCAGTAACCCTAAAGTCAAAAACATGGCAATCTGCATCAGCCAGGCCAGGCCGTCATGGAAGCGGATGATCATCCTCTTATTCGGAAAATCATGCCTGGCGATCAGCAGGCCAACCAGATAAACCGCGATAAAACCGTTACATTTCAAGAGCACGGCAATCGAATACGTCAACAACACCAGCGATATCGTCAGCACAGGATATAGGCCGTCATAATCCAGTTTCAATCGCCTGATAAAAAACGTTACCAGCTTTGCCATCAGGTAACCCACAAGCACCCCTCCCCCCATATCCAGGATAAACCTGGGAAATAAGGAAAGGATACTCATTTTTCGCGTAGTCAGCAGGCTGATGAAGCTGACGGTCAAAAAAACCGCCATCGGATCATTGCTTCCCGACTCAAATTCAAGCAGGGGTTTTAAAGGGGTCTTCAGGCTTATGCGCTTGGACCTAAGGATACTAAAGACTGCCGCGGCATCGGTCGAAGAAACAATAGAACCCAAGAGGAGCCCTTCGATCAGGGAAAATTTAAGGATGTAAACCGCGGACAAACCGACTACTACTGCGGTTACCAGGACACCGACCGTGGAAAGTATTATTCCCGGCAAAAGCACCGGCCGGATATCCTTCCAGCTTGTATCGATACCCCCTGAAAAGATTATAAAAATCAGGGCTATTACGCCGATGGATTTTGCCAGCTGCGCGTCATTAAAGTATACCCCTCCAAAACCTTCGGAGCCGGCAAGGATACCGATAACCAAAAATAGCAAAAGGGCCGGTATGGCAAAACGGTGAGAAAATTTACTCGCCATAACGCTGATCAGCATCAACACCGCTACCCATAACAGCATACTCTCAATGACCATGCCTAACCTCGCGCTTTTCCCGGATCCTGCCTCTGGGAACCTTCGTTTTTTAAGACCTTTTCCAATATTGCCATCAAATCCTGTATCTCTACCGGCTTGGTAAGATATTTCACGCTCTGTAATTGGGCGGCCCTCAATTTTGACACTTCATCCCCTTTCGCGGTAAGCATAACTACGGGGATCCCGGAAACTTTTCTATCGGATTTTAATTTTTCCAGGACCTTAAAACCGTCCATCTCGGGCATCATTATATCCAGAAGGATCAGATCCGGGATCGTCTTCCCGGCCAGCTTCAGCCCCTCTTTCCCGCTTGTCGCCATGGACACGGCAAAATTCCCAAACAGTTCCAGGTTCTTCTTAAGAAGCCGGCAAAAATCTTTTTCATCATCGATGATCAGTATCTTGCTTTTCATTTTATGTCTCCGTGGCTGCCTTTAGCACCATGGTTATCTTGGTGCCTTTGTTAATCCTGCTTTCCGCGTATATCGCCCCCTAGCCCCACTAATCCCAGAACCCGCATCTAGAATTCAACTATTACCAGGCTATAATAAAACCGACACAGATACGTGCCCCAGGGAACATCGCCGATACAATCAATGCCGGTTTTTCTTA
>JAQUQA010000214.1 GCA_028716305.1 Candidatus Omnitrophota bacterium
TCCGTGATGTAAAGAGATTCCTCCGCGTTATAAAGTTCAGCTAATCTCGCTAAATCAATCACTTCGTATGATACGGGCTTAGTCAGGTCGTCGGCCATTGCTCACCTCAATAATACGCTTCCGCCGGGGGGCATAAATCCTTCGCCGGGATGAACTCCTCCGGTTTTTCTATCTTCAGCCCTACCGCCCCTGTGCGCATGGAATCCGCACCATTGCTTGCCCAGTTGTGCAGCGGAGAAGACTTCCATGTTCCCCGGTTCTCGTCCCATTCCTTCCGGTAATTGTCCAGGGCATCAATTCCCTTTGAACATTTCGCCTTGTCTATCCAACATGACTTGAGGAAATTCCTCGTGGTTTCGATATCATCCGCTAACTCTTCCGGGCCTTTGGCTCGCCGGATAGGAACCACTGGTTTAATGCCCAAATCTTCCGCTACCTCTATTCGGGTGCGCCCATCGCCAAACAATTCAGTGTTCCGTGAATCATGCGGCATGTAATGTTTGCCGTACACATAACCATCTTCCTTTGCTCGTTCTTTCAGGTAGTTGGCGTAATACGCAATAGCCTCCCCAGACCCGGCAAAGTGATTGATAATGAAATGCTCCCGGCCAACCTGCTGGTGAAACCAGATTTCCGTTGTGTCATTCCGCCCTAAATCCCAGAATGTATTCACCTCTGCCCCTGGATTATGCGGGACTTGTGTTATCCTGCCATGCCGCCGAAGCCATGCCATAGCTTCCGCATAGTATGCCCCTTCGACGCTGGCCTCAAACGCCTCCTCAGGGGTTGATGGGTATTCCTGCTTCATATCCCCTGCAAGCGTAGCAGATTTCGCCGTGTACCAGGCTTTCTGTGCCGCATCGAGGGCAATCCCATGCTTGTGTTCCAGCGTGTCAAAATACTGCTGCAGTTCTTTGGGAACGGCCACGGCAACCGGGTTCATCCGATACCCAGCCTCGGTGTACCACGGCTCAAAAAAGAATTTCCAATCCAGCGGAGACAATTCAATCCCCTCGTCCTTCCGCTTCTTAGCCGTATGGCATAAATCGTAAAACTCTCCGCCCTTCCCTTCTGCAGTGGATTCCACAAATATCATCCCCTCCAGCCCCACAGCTTCAAATGCGCCGGTCTTTATCTCCCTGGCCTTCTCCGGGTATTTGATGCTAATTTTCCCGTACTCTGATACATGCAAGAGTTGCAGGGTTGCTGACCGATATGAGGTGCTGACACGCACCGTGCTACCGTTGCTGAATACCAATTCCCCCGCGCGGTCTACCGTGGCGGTGATTGTTTCCCTCAGGGCAGAGGGCAGATTCTCATACGGGAATTGTATCTTGTGCCGGAATATAGCCGTAGCATCATCCAGAGAATGGGCAATAATCCCAAAGTTGAAATTGCTGTTAAACAGGGCTGAATCAAGCCCGAACAGGTCTATAAACGTAGTAAACCCCTTCTGCCGTGCTTTCAGGATTACGTTGCGATAGTGCATCTCCCAATAGAGATTCTCCTGTACGGGATTCATGCGGAATAGAACCTTGCGCCCTGCCTTGTCTGTTATCCAATACAGGTTGTTCAGCCGCCAGAACTGGTCTTTGAACTTATCTTGCACTTGGCGGGCCTTTGCTGAGTCCATCTATCTGCTCAAAGAAATGCGCCAGTTGCCCCTTTACATCCACATCGGCCTTGATGTTATTCGGCAATATCTTAAGCAACAGGGTGCAGAATGTCTTTCTGTCCTCCTGCGCAAGCTGAATGAGATACTGCATCCCGCCAAGCTCCTTGTACGCAGCAACTATGTCCTCTGCTATCCGCGCTGCTCCTTTGTTTGGCGCATGTCCTCTGCCTTTTGGGTTACAGACCTTGCCTTTTGTTGCCGCCATAATTCTTTTTTCCTAACTACTTGATATTGTGGTGGTTTTCCATTCCCACCGGCTCGCTGTTCAAAAATGCGTACAGATTCGCCTTCTGACATCCTCCCCGCCGTAAACGACGTGGATTCCTTTCTGCTTCATAGTCCGCTGCCTCCGTAGATTTCTACTTCGGTCTTATGCAAACTCCACAGACTTAAAATCCGGTATGCCCTACCGTACTCTTTTCGTGAACTCTCAACAGGTCTGCGCCAGAAAGAATGGCCTTTCCTGCCTTGATAAAAAAGGCCCGGCCACTACTGCGCTTAAGCAGAGTAACCGGACCTGTGCCTTTCCCTCGCGGGAGGAACGGGTTTCCGATTCGGAAAACCTAATCTGTTGTCAAATATCTTTTCTAACTTGCTATATTATCTCATATTTTAAAGAAAAATGCAAGTAATTGACCGTTTTCTCCCTCCCAAAATCACACTTTTTACAAACTATTTTCGCAAACCAAACAAAATCAACAGGTTATCAGTAGCAGATTTATTTGACATATCTTTTTTTATAGCATATCATAATATCAAAGGGAAAAGAAACCTAAACAAACGGAGGGTAAAAAATGAAAACAACTCTTATCGACTCAAAAACCACACGGGGTGCTTACGACCTTCCTACGACCATAATAATCCTTGATACGGAGGACATGGGGCGAATCCTGCTCGCTGACGGGTGGGGTGGAAATGACGTCACCGGATACCAGTATCGTTGGATACATGGGCTGGCTATCAAACTCAAATCAAATGATACTTTTGATACACTGGCAACTCCGTGGAATGATTGCACCAGCACCTTGCAAGCGGTAATCGGTGGCCATGACACGGAGCGGCCAATTTTGCGCAATTTTAGTGGATACGCTATCGCCGCCATAGCCAAGAGGCACGGAAAATGAAATTGGTTTTAAAAAAGAAGCGCGGCCCCAAGCCGAGCATATACAAAAAAGTCCAGGTGCAAATCCACTTGGAACCGGAGGTCTTGGCATGGATTGACCGCAACAAGACGAGGGGCCGGGGA
>JAQUQA010000215.1 GCA_028716305.1 Candidatus Omnitrophota bacterium
CCTGGCGCGACCGCGAGATTGTTATGGATCTTCTGGCGGCTTTAAGCGGCAATCGCGTTAACTATGGGATTAATACCATCGGCGGTGTAAGAAGGGATATTAAAAAAGAAGAGATCAAGGAAATCCTAAAAGGAATGGATACGCTCGAAGAGCGCACTCTTTATTACATAAAGATCGCCACCGAAGAAGTCACGATGATCAAGCGTTTATCGGGAGTAGGGAAACTTTCCAAAAAAGAAGCCTTAAGGCTGGGTGCGGTCGGCCCGACGGCCAGGGCCTCCGGGATCAACCGGGATGTCCGTAAAGATGACCCCTATGCGGCGTATGCGGAAGTTTCCTTTAAGGTGATTACCGATGACCATTGTGATGTTTATGCCAGGGCGGTGGTGCGCCTGAAGGAGCTCCTGGAATCCTTTTCGATTATCAGACAGATTTTGGAAAAAATGCCCGAGGGGCCGGTTGCCGTAAAGGTCCCGCGCAAGATACCGGCCGGTGAGGCATTCAGCCGCTATGAGGCCCCCAGAGGGGAAGACGTCCACTACGTTAAATCCAACGGTTCGGAAATGCCGGAGCGGGTAAAAATAAGGGCGCCCACGCTGGCGAACGTCCAGGCGGTAAAGCGGATGCTGGAGGACAGGTTCCTGGCCGATCTACCGATCGTAGTGGCGGCAATCGATCCCTGTTTTTCCTGCACGGACAGGATGGTGGAGATCGATCAGATCGACAGCGGAGAGCGCCGGGTGCTGGTCTGGCAGGAGCTGCGCGATTTCAGTATCGAGTGGCACCGTAAAAACGGCATTGATTTTTCCAGGCTGAACAAAAAATTAAAATTAAGGAAATAGGGATGGTTTTATTTCAGATACTGGTTTTTCCGGGAGTGATTTTCCTGGCGGTTTTCGGGATGTTTATGGAATTCGTCGACCGCAAGGTCTATGCCCGCTTACAGAACAGGGTCGGGCCGCCCTGGTTCCAGCCATTTGCCGATTTTATAAAACTTCTCGGTAAAGAAGAGCTTATCCCGGAACAGGCTAATTTCCGGATGTTCAAATTGATGCCGTTATTTTCTTTTACCTCCGTAGCGACAAGTTTTCTTTATATCCCGGTTTGGGGAACGCATTCGCTTTTGTCGTTTAACGGGGACGTGATCGTGGTGCTTTATCTTTTGACCTTGCCCACGCTGGCCTTTTTTATCGGCGGCTGGTATTCCACTTCCTTATATGCCAGGATAGGCTCGGTGCGCACCCTGACACAGCTGTTCGCCTATGAGGTCCCGCTTTTCATGGGGATCCTGGCTTCGGCTCTTCTGGCGGATACCTGGTCGATCAGCGAGATCACCCTGTTCTATAGCCGCCATCCCTGGTATTGGGCGTCCAATATTATCGGTTTCGCGGTTTCCCTGGTCGCGCTCTTGGGTAAGCTGGAGAAGGTGCCCTTTGATATCCCCGAAGCGGAGACGGAGATTGTTGCCGGGGCCTTTACCGAGTACGGTGGCAGGCACCTTGCTTTCTTCCGTCTGACGCTGGATATCGAGATGGTTGTCGGGTGTTCATTGATGGCTGCCGTATTCCTGCCTTTCGGGCTTGGTTTTGGGATGGTCTGGGGGTTCCTGGTTTATCTTTTAAAAATTTTATTCATCGTGATGCTGCTTTCTTTGGCGCGCACGCTATTCGCCCGCTTACGTATAGACCAGATGATCGTCTTCTGCTGGAAATACCTGGCTCCGGTCGCGTTGATCCAGCTACTGGTCAATTTGCTCTTAAAGGGGGTGCTTGTGCAATGAGGCCGGGACGGATCCTAAGATTGGTACTGCAGTCTTTTTTTAAAAAGCCGGTTACCCGCAACTATCCGGTTGTCAAAATCGAGATGCCGCAGGGGTTTCGTGGAAAGCTGAAATTTGACCCCAAAAAATGCGTCGGCTGCAAGATGTGCATGCGTGATTGCCCCGCGGGAGCGATAACCATCAGCAAGACCGCGGATAATAAATTTATGGCCGAGATAGACCTGGCGCGTTGCATCTTTTGCGCCCAGTGCGTGGATTCCTGCATGCGAAAGGCCCTGGAGATGACAAAGGAATTCGAGTTAGGGGCCCTGAAAAAGCTCGATTTAACGGTTGTCACTAAAGATGACTCTTAAGGCGGAACTTAGGCAAAAGCTGGATAAGGCAAAAAGGGTGGCTTTCCTGGGCATCGGCTCGGAGCTGCGGGGTGACGATGCGGCAGGGGTCCTGGTAGTCGAAAAGCTGGCAGGGATCATAAAAAAACCGCCGAAAAACAAAAAAATCAGATTTTTTAACGGGGGGACCGCGCCCGAGAATCTTACCGGAGAGATCAAAAGGTTCAAGCCTACGCACCTGGTGATAATCGATTCCGCCCATCTTAAGAAAGAACCCGGAAGTATATCTTTATTGGACAGCAAGATGATCTGCGGCAGTTCATTCTCCACCCATCGTCTGCCGCTGAAGATTTTGGCTGATTACCTCGGCCAATTCTTCAGGCTGGAGGTTATCTTTGTCGGGATCCAGCCGGAATCCTTTGGCTACTGCGTGTCTCCTACCGGCAAGGTGCAGAGGTCAATCCACAGGCTTTCCCGGCAGATTGGCCAATTGTTTTGCGCAGAGGTCAGATCTAGGAAAAAAGGCAGACAGGCTAAGAGTCAGAAAAGATGAAAGATAAAACCCGGTTTTCTTTTTACGGAGTCACTCTCCTGGTCGAATCGGATAATCCCGGTCTCATCGATTTAGTAAGGCACGATTTTTCATATTTTCTCGAGCAGAAGAAGGGGGCCAATGCCAACGCCGATGTGAAGATCAGCTATTATAACGTACGGCCGGATTATGAGGCATTACCGGAAATGACCGGTAAGCTGGCAACCCCGCGGAATATAACATTTAGCGATTCCGGGAAATTTTACATCGATTATT
>JAQUQA010000216.1 GCA_028716305.1 Candidatus Omnitrophota bacterium
CGCGAATCCAATAAAGGCCTGACAATGCTGGCATCCGACGGCCCGTCATTAGCTATCCCCTCCAGGGGCTTGATCACCGAACCGCCCTGCACCTCATGGTCATATTGCCTGATCACCCATTCCTTGGAACAGATATTATAATGCCCAAGGAGTTTTAAAAGCGAGGCTTTCAAATCACGCGGACAGGAAAAATCCGGTTCGCTAAATTTATTCTGGATAAAAACAGCTTTTTTCTCGGGTTGCGGGATGCCTTTATGCAAGAACCGCATATCCAAGTCGCAGACTAAAACGTCTCTAAAGTAAAGCTGCAGCCTTTTATTTCCGCCGAACTCTCCGATCACCGTGGCTTCAACATTCTCCCCGGCAAAGACCTCCTGGAGGCGGCCGATCTTTTCCGGAGGGACCGCCAGCACCATTCTCTCCTGGGATTCGGAGATCCAGATCTCCATATAAGAAAGCCCTTTGTATTTCAGGGGGACTTTTTCCAAAAATACCTTAGCCCCCAACTCCTCCCCCATTTCCCCTACCGCGCTGGACAATCCTCCGGCCCCGCAATCGGTAATCGCGCCATAGAGGTTCTCGTCGCGCGCCTGCAGGATAGTATCCACCATTTTCTTTTCCTGGATGGGATTGCCAATCTGTACCGCGCCGCTGGAGATCTTTTCCGATTCATGGGTCAGCTCCCCGGAAGAAAATGTCGCACCGTGGATACCGTCCCTGCCGGTGCGGCCGCCGACCACTACGATCAAGTCGCCTTTTTTGACCTCTTTAAAAGATTTGTCTTTGGGCATGATCCCGGCCGTACCGCAATAAACCAGGGGATTACCGACATAACCCTTGTCAAAAAGAATGGCGCCGTTTACAGTGGGGATCCCCATTTTATTACCGTAATCACGCACCCCGGAAACAACGCCTTTCATCACCCGTTTCGGATGCAGGCTCCCCTTTGGCACGCTCTGAAAGGGGAAATCCGGTGGCCCGAAACAAAAAACATCGGTATTCAAAATCGGCCTGGCTCCCAGCCCAGTGCCCAAAGGATCACGGATCACCCCGCCTACTCCGGTATTCGCCCCGCCAAAAGGCTCCAGGGCCGAAGGATGATTATGCGTCTCTACTTTAAAACAGATGTTGTGTTTGGCGTCAAAACGGATCACCCCGGAATTATCTTTAAATACCGATACGCACCACGGCTTATTGAGCTCTTTAGTCACTTTCATGATCGTCGACTTAAGTAAGTTGTCTATTAAAAGCGTTCGGCGTTCGGCGTTCGGCGTTCGGCGTTCGGCAAGTTTTTCCGTATATCTGATTTTTCCGCGGAAGGTCTTGTGCCAGCAATGTTCCGACCATGTCTGGGCAATAGTTTCCAGTTCGCAGTCCGTAGGATTACGGCCGATCTTGCGAAAATATTCCTTGATCCGGCGCATCTCCTGCAGGCTAAGGAAGAGCTGGCCGCGTTTGCTGATCTGGCGCAGCTTATTATCGCCGGCCCTTAATAATTCAACCGTTACTAAGCTAAACTTATCATCCGCCTCAACCGTCCGCTGTGACTTGTGACTTGTGACTTGTGACTTAACTATATGCTGGATCAATTTATTATAAAGCAGCTTCTGGGAAATTGTCTTTAACTGCCCCTGGGTCAATTTACCTTTTATGATATATTTTTTAGCGGTCTTTACTGAATCGACCTTATCGATACCCAGGTCGCGGATCCCCTTAAGCACCGACTCCTCCGAAGGGTCCATCACGCCCGGATTATAAGCCACCTCAACCAAAAACTCCCCTGCCGCAGATCTGGATTTGTGACCTGTGACCTGTGACTTTACAATATACTCCTGCGATACCGGATCAACCAACAGCTGCCGGCAGATGAGTTCGAGCTCTTCGGCCCGGAGTTCTCCCCCGAGAAGATAAAGCTGGTGAAAACAGACCTCCTTCACCCCTTTGATCCCCAGATCAAGGATATCCTTTTTAACGCCGCTGCCTACGGCGTCAAAAATGCCTTCTTTTTCTTTTATCTCGATATTATAAAACATGACAATATGTTATTTGGAATTTGAGGCGGAAATTAACTTTTCGTGCGCGGGTTGCCTTTTTGGCTCATCTGCGAAAAACCCGGGAAAAAATCTTATTTACATTCCGCAGATAATAATCCAGATCAAAGATCTTCTCCATCTCAGAAACGGTTAAATATCCTGAAACGTCTTTGTCCTGCCGGAGGTTCTGTTGAAAGTCCGTCTGGTCCTTCCAAGTTTTCATGGCACAACGCTGCACCAGGTCATAGGCCCGGGGGCGGCTCAACCCCTTCTCCATCAGGCTCAAAAGCACTCTTTGGGAAAAAATCAATCCTTTGGTTTTTACCAGATTCGCCAGCATGTTCTGCGGATAAACGCTTAACCCCTTAACCACGCCGATAAACTTTTGCAGCATGTAATCGAGCAGGATCGTGGAATCCGGCAGGATGATCCGTTCGGCCGAAGAATGGCTGATATCCCGCTCATGCCAGAGGGCGATATTTTCCATCCCCACCTGGGCGTTGGCGCGCAAAACCCTGGCCAACCCGCAGATCCTTTCGCAGATTACCGGGTTACGCTTATGCGGCATTGCCGAAGAGCCTTTTTGGCCTTTGCCAAACGGCTCCTCCGCTTCGTAAACTTCCGTGCGCTGCAGATGCCTGATCTCCAAGGCAAATTTTTCCAGGGAAGAGGCGATGATCGCCAGGGTAGCCAGATATTGTGCGTATACATCACGCTGTATGATCTGCGTAGAGATCCTTGCCGGCTGTAACCCCAATTTACGGCAGATATAGTTTTCCACCTCGGGGCCGATGTTAGCAAAAGTGCCGACTGCCCCGGAGATCTTACCCAGAGAAACCGCCTGCCTGGCGCAAACCATCCTTTCCAGGTTGCGTTT
>JAQUQA010000217.1 GCA_028716305.1 Candidatus Omnitrophota bacterium
GTGTCCCCAGCCGGATTTGAACCGGCGTCGAGAGCTTGAAAAGCTCTTGTCCTAGACCAGGCTAGACGATGGGGACGAAGTCTTATTCTTCTACATCATCCGCGATAACCGGGGCCACGCAAGAGACGCGGTCTTTATCCTGCAGCTTTATCAGGCGCACCCCTTGTGAGGACCTGCCAGTTTCACGGATGTCTTTTACCGCGCAACGCAGAAAGATTCCGTTCTGGGTGATCACCATTAACTCGTCGTTATCGCTGACCGCCTTTAGACTAACCGCGGCGCCATTCTTATCGGTAACCCTGATATTAATAACCCCCTTACCTCCCCGGCTGGTCAGGCGATACTCATCTACCGTGGTGCGTTTGGCAAAACCCAGCTCGGTAACCGTCAAAATCGCCGAATCCTTCCCGGCAACGACCATATCGATAACTTGATCTTTCTTGCCCAGGGTAATCGCACGCACCCCCCGCGCCTGCCTGCCCATATCACGGACTTTAGCCTCCGAAAATCTGATCGCCTTTCCGTCTTTGGTGCCGATCAATAGCTCTTCATTTCCGTCAGTCATCTCCACACCGATCAGTTCATCATCATTGTCAAGGGTAATACCGATAATGCCGGCTTTACGGGGATTGCCGTAGGCCTCCAGCTTTGTCTTTTTGATATTACCCAGCTTTGTCACCATCACCAGATATTTATCCGGGGTAAACTCTTTAACCGGAATAGTAGAACTGATTTTCGCATTAGAATCCACCTGGATCAGATTAACGATCGCCTTGCCCTTGGAAAGCCTGCCCGCCTGCGGGATCTCGTAAACCTTCAACCAGAAAACCTGCCCCTTGTCCGTAAAAATAAGCAGATAATCCTTGGTGGAGGCGACAAAGAGATGCTCGATAAAATCCTCTTCCCTTAAATCCGCCCCCGTTACCCCCTTGCCTCCCCGTTTCTGTTTTTTGTATGAGCTGACCGGCAGTCTCTTGATATATCCTCCGTGGCTGATGGTAACCACCACATCCTCTTCGGCGATTAAATCTTCGATCTCCAGTTCTTCGACCTCGCCGACAATATCCGTCCTGCGTTCATCTCCAAACTTCTTTTTTAACGACTCCAGCTCGTCTTTTATAATACCTTCGATCTTCTTTTCGGAAGCCAGGATTGCCCGGCACAACTCTATCTTTTTTAACAACTCGGCGTATTCGGCGTCGATCTTATCTCTTTCCAGCGCGGTCAGTCTTTGCAACTGCATTTCCAGAATGGCCTGTGCCTGGATCTCGGACAACCCAAATTCCTTCACCAGGCGCTCCCTGGCTTGATCGGTATTCTTTGAGGTCTTGATCGTTTTAATGATCCGGTCGATGAACTTAAGCGCGATCTTTAAGCCTTCCAGAATATGCGCGCGCTTCAAAGCCTTATCCAGTTCAAACTGGGTGCGTCTGCGGATAATCACCTTTCTGTGCTCTATGTAGCATTCCAGTATCTGGCGTAAATTCAGGACACGCGGCCGATTTTCCACCAAAGCCAGCATGATCACGCCAAAAGTCGTTTCCATCTGGGTATGCTTATAAAGCTGGTTCAGGACGATCTGCGCTTCGGCATCCCGCTTTAACTCTACGACGATACGCATGCCGTCTTTATCGGACTCGTCGCGGATATCGGAGATGCCTTCGATCTTTTTATCTTCCACTAAATCGGCGATCGCGGAGATCAACCCCGCCTTTTGCACCTGATAAGGGATCTCTGTGACAACGATCAGGTCCTTGCCGTTCTTTTGATGCTCAATTGTCGCGCGCGCGCGCACCGTAAGTTTGCCCTTACCCGTAGCATAAGCGGAGCGTATACCTTCTTTGCCGCAGATTACGCCTCCGGTAGGAAAATCCGGCCCCTTGATATAACGCATCAACTCCTTGATTTCGCAGCCGGGGTGGTCCAAGAGATAAATGATCGCGTCGGCGACTTCGTTTAAATTATGCGGCGGGATATTTGTTGCCATGCCCACGGCAATACCGCTGGAACCGTTGACCATCAGGTTAGGCAAAGCCGCCGGCAGAAGTAACGGCTCTTTTAATGAGGCGTCGAAGTTCGGGCCAAAATCTACCGTATCCTTATCGATATCGTTGAGCATCTCGTCGGCAATCGACGCCAACCTTGCCTCGGTGTAGCGCATTGCCGCCGGGGAATCCCCGTCCACCGAGCCAAAGTTACCCTGCCCTTCCACCAACGGATAACGCAAAGAGAAATCCTGCGCCATTCTCACCAGCGAGTCATATACCGCCATGTCTCCGTGCGGATGATATTTACCCAAACATTCACCGACGATCCTGGCGGCCTTTTTGTACGGCTTGGAATGCTCCAACCCCAAATCGGACATCGCAAACAGGATCCTACGGTGCACCGGCTTCAAACCGTCGCGGGCATCGGGGAGCGCGCGGCCTACGATTACGCTCATGGCGTAATTAAGGTAGGAATCCTTTACCTCATCTTCGATGTAAATGGGAATTATCTTTTCGTTACGCGTATACATACTGCTCTCCAATTACATAATCAAACTCAAAACCTGAGTTTTACCTAAAAGCTTAAACTTTGCGCTTTGAACTTTTCGCTATGCGCTAATTAGACGTCCAGGTTCTTGACCTGGTGCGCATAGTTCTCGATAAATTCCCTGCGCGGCTCAACCTGATCACCCATTAAGACAGTGAACATTTTGTCCACTTCTACCGCGTCCTCCAAAGTAACCTGTAGCACAGTTCTTTTTTCAGGATCCATAGTGGTCTCCCAGAGCTGATGCGGGTTCATCTCACCTAACCCCTTATATCTCTGGATATGCATCCCCTTAGTAGCAACGTCTTTTATGTAGAGATGCACCTCTTTTAAGGTGTACAGGTTCTGGGTGTCTTTTTCATTATCGATCCG
>JAQUQA010000218.1 GCA_028716305.1 Candidatus Omnitrophota bacterium
GGAATTCCCGGTAGAATTCCTCAAAGAGCCCCTGCTTGAGGATCTCCAGCAGATACTTGTATTCCATGTGCAGCCAGATCGATTCGTTCTCCAGCCAGCCCGGGGCAAATACGCGGCAGCGGCCGATCTCCTCCGGCATTGCCTCTAGCGTAGCGGTAACTTTGTACATTTTAAGCTTCTTGTCGTAGAGAGCGCTCTTTTTTGTGGCCGCGTATAAACCTTGAGACTGCGCAGGCTCCTCGCTCAGTCGCAAGGCATGCATCTGTCCCTCAAGAAAGAAGGCAAGCGGTTTCTGCGCGAACTTTTTTACCCGGATATAAGAATCCCTGGTTACTTCGTAGTCAACGGCCTCATTTATGAAATAGCTGTAATAGACGTTCTTCTTTTTGTCCAGGGCCCTTTCGATGCCCAGCTCGGTTTTAAAGGAAAATTCCTCCAGTATCTCCAGGAGCTGCGCGGCGCCGACTTCGTTCTCTTTGCCGCTTAAGCCGAAACGGGTCTTTTGCCGGTATTCTTCTTTAAGGCAAGAGCTCTTATCCCAATAGATAAAGTCTTTTTCCGCTGAGCCGTCTTTCCGGTAATCCTTTACCAGTGCCTTTAAGGCAAAAAGCAGGGTGTTGATCTCCTCGCAGACCAAAACGGAGTTAACCCCGCTTTTTAAAAGCGCGTTTTTAATAGAACGGATGAGCCGCTTAAGCTCAAAGGTTTCGCAGGTCGATGATCCGAAAAGCCCGGGCAGGCCGTTAAGCGCGTCATACCAATTCGGCTTATTGGCCTCCATCTCAATGCCCGTGCCGAACGGGTCAAGGGAAGAGAACTTATTTGCCAGCAGGCAGAGTAATTTATTGATCAGGGTAGTGGTGTATACCTGTCCGTTCCCGTATTCGCTCCTGACCAGATGCGCCTGAGCGGCCCTTTTTCTGATCATCTCTCTTTTTACGGTATCGATCCCCACGGCATGCAATTGCCTGGGTTTGCCGTTATAGAGCACGTATTTTTCCGCCCGCGGCCTTACTACTTCGGAGTTATCAAAGAAGCTAAAAACCTTCTTTTCAAAGACTATTTCCTTGAGTTTTTCCGGAAATATTGCCAGATAGCTTTCCAGGAGATCAAGGTTGTATGTCCAGTGGTCGCTCCAGAACCCTTCTGAGTGTTCTGCCTCCTGGTTTTTTAAAGAGCAGGCGATTGCAGATTCCAGTATCGGATCGTAACCGGTTTTTACAGTGATATGGTTCTCTTCGATAAAATGGACCAGGTCACCGGGGGTATAGGGGTTTTTCAGGAAATCGATCAAACCGGGAAGGTATTTCTTTTCGACCAGCAAAGAGGCGGATTCCCTGAATTTATTTTCGTCTTCCAGTACAAAGCTGGCCCCCTTGACTACCAGGGGGTTGAAACCGTCGGTCTGGATCAGGTTAAAGAAGTAGACCAGGTTTTCGTCCTCTATTTCGGGGTTGAACCAATTATCGTTCCTGCGGTTCTGATTGGCATCCCGGTAGTTCCCGTTTCCCTGGGAGAAATAAGAGGGCTGCAATTGGAACTTATTGTAATCCCTTTCCAGGTCGCCGTGTTTACGGGAATAGAGGTAAAAAGTGGAGTGTTCGTTATTTTTCCCGAAGACCACCGGGTATCCTCCACGCAGGATATTATCCAGATAAGTTTGCCTGGTGTAGAGATCGAACCTGGCAGAGGAGCTCTCGGTATTAATATCATTCTGCAGCTCTGTGATGATCCGGGAGTTTTCCTTTTTCTTCTCCAACAGGTAGTCTCCAGACGCGACCCTTTCGATCAGCGAATTTAATAGTTCCTGGCTCCTGGCATGGCCGATCAGGCTGAAGAGAGTTTTTTCCTCTTTACCCCCGAGCTCTGCCTCAAAAAGAGAGAAGGCGCAGGGGGTTTTGCTGTTGAAGGATTTTTCTTTAGCCGGCCGGAATTTATCCTTTGCCAGGAATCCCACCGGGCAGGAAAAATCGCTTTCCGGGCCGAAGATCTCTTCCGGGTCGACTATCGGGGTAAGGAGCTTTGTTCTTTTTCCCTGGAGGTGGAACGCCAGGTAGAAATTCCCTTCTTTGATGTGCACCAGCTCCGGCCGGTCAGAGGGGTCGACATCCAGCTTAAAATAAGGCACGTTTTTCCGCAGGTTCTTTACCTGCATCCAGGCCTCGATCGTCCGGCTCATTTTCTTTAAAAAGAAGTTATTGGTGCCGAAGGGGACTATCTGCGGCAGGCCGTCGATAACCCGGATCTTCTTGGCCGCGTTACCGAGATTGCTGATGGTCAGGATCCTGGCCAGCCCGGCATAACGGTCATTGGGAATATTAAAATATTCTATTTTTACTCGTAAGCCCAGGGTGAGGTTATCTTCCGTAATTAACAGGGAAGAGGGGCTGATCTGCATTTTGTTTTTCAGGTTGAAAGTGAGATTTACAAAACTGTTCTGAAAGGGTTCGTAGATATGCTCTTTTTTGCCGCTAGTGAGCTTGATAAAGGTCCGGAAGCCGTGAGAGGAGGTCAGCTGCCAGGCTTTATTTGCCGGCTGGAATTCCAGGATGGCGTGGTCCTTGTCTTTAGTGCCGAAACTGGCAATCCCCTGGGCCCGGTTAACGTAGAAGGTCCACATCGGGATGCCGTATTTTCCCGCTATCCCCGGAAAGAAATTGGCAAAGGGCTTGGCAAAATTATAGTTTTCGATGACAAATTCGCCGTCTGGGTTTAGGTAATATTTTGGTTTTTTGAGCTTGGTTTTAGGCATGCCTTCTCCCGGTAGTAAAAGATGCTAAATATTCTACCTAAATTCGGGAGTTTGTCCATAGATATTTAGAGAACCATGTACCAAGGACCAAGGACCA
>JAQUQA010000219.1 GCA_028716305.1 Candidatus Omnitrophota bacterium
TAAAGATAGCCTTAGACGGGCTGGCCGTAGTGGTTAATCCGAAAAATCCGGTTGGTAAACTTACCGTAGATCAATTAGCGGCAATTTTCTCCGGAAAAATCACCAATTGGAAACAAGTCGGCGGGGAGGATAAGCCGATCGTGGTGCTCTCCCGCGAAGTTAATTCCGGGACCCACGTTTATTTTAAGGAGCACATCCTAAGAAAAAACGATCCAAACAAAAAAGAAGAATACACCCCCCGGGCCCTGCTTTTGTCATCCTCCCAGGCGATTGCCGACGAAGTGGCCCAGAATACGAGTGCCATCGGATACTACGGCATGGGCTATATCTCGAACAAGCAGAAACCGGTCGCCGTGGCGCAAAATGAAAAATCCCCATATATCGAACCTGAGATCGATAATGTGGTCAGCGGAAAATATCCGATCTCCCGGCCGCTTTTCTTTTATACTAATGGCCAGCCTAAAGGGAACGTTAAAGACTTTATCGATTTTGTCCTTTCCAAAGAAGGGCAGAAGATCGTTTTAGAAACGGACTTTGTGCCTATTACCAAGAAATGAACTAGAGCGATTAGCGTTTAGCGTGTAGCGGTTAGTAAAGCATAACTAAACGCTAATTGCTAAACGCTATACGCTAAATATCATGAGAAGATTTAAAGAATTTCTGATCGAAAAACTGATCCTCTTTTGCGGCCTGGCCTCGATTATCTTTGTGGTCCTGATCTTCCTTTTTCTGCTGAGAGAGGGCCTTTCGGTTTTTAAGGATGTTCCCGCGCTTAGTTTTCTTTTCGGTAAAAACTGGTATCCGATCTCCGAGCCACCGCAATTAGGCATCTTGCCCTTGATCCTGGGGTCGCTTCTGGTTACCTTGGGCGCGGCGATTATCTCGATCCCCATCGGGGTGGCCTGCGCGATCTATATCGCCGAAGTGGCTCCGGGAAAGCTCAAAGAAACACTAAAGGCGGGGATCGAGCTTTTGGCGGCAATCCCCAGCGTAGTTTTGGGGTTTATCGGAATGGTGACACTGGTTCCTTGGGTAAAACAGGTTTTCGGTGTGCCTACCGGATTAACCGCGCTCTCCGGTTCGATCATGCTGGCGTTTATGGCCATGCCGACGATCGTCTCGATCGCCGAGGATGCTTTATATTCCGTGCCGCGGACCTATAAAGAAGGGGCGTTCGCCTTGGGGGCAACGCATTGGCAGACTATCCGCCGGGTGATGCTTCCGGCAGCATCTTCCGGGATCCTGGCCGCGGTAATGCTGGGCATCGGCAGGGTGATCGGAGAGACCATGGCGGTAATGATGATTACCGGGAATGCCGCGGTTATACCTACAAGCTTTTTACAGCCGGTACGCACCCTTACCGCTACTATTGCCGCGGAGATGGGCGAAACAGTGGTGGGCAGTGAGCATTATTTCGCGCTTTTTGCCATCGGCATAGTCCTCTTCGTGATCAGTTTTTTTATAAATGTGACCGCAGACCTATTTTTACATAAAAGAAAATGAGGATTGACCCGCGTAAGACCCAGAAAATCGTTTTTTTCTTTCTTTTCCTGGCTACCCTTTTGATCGTCGTGCCGGTGGGGATGATTATCCTGGCGATCATCCAAAAGGGGCTGCCGGCGATAAGCTGGGAGTTCTTAAGCGACATACCGCGTAAAGGTATGCGTGCCGGAGGGATCTTTCCGGCCATATTAGGGACGGTTTATCTGGTCGGGGGAGCGATTATTTTTGCCCTGCCGATGGGCCTTTTGGCCGCGGTCTATTTAAGCGAATACGCGAAAGATAATTTTTTAACCCGCCTGATCAAGTTAGCGATCATCAATTTAGCCGGTGTGCCCTCGGTGGTCTACGGGCTTTTTGGCCTGGCGCTTTTTGTCATTTTTTTTAAATTCGGCGCTTCCATACTTTCCGGATCGCTTACGCTGGGGATCATGATCCTGCCCCTGATTATTACCGCCTCGCGCGAGGCCCTGGAAAGCGTGCCTTACTCTTTTCGCGAGGTTAGTTTCTCCCTGGGGGCCAGTAAATGGCAGACAATCAGGAATATTGTGCTGCCTAATGCCATACCCGGGATCCTCACCGGGACTATCCTGGGGATCGGCCGCGCCTCCGGAGAGACCGCGCCGATTTTGTTTACCGTGGCGGCGTTCTATCTGCCGCAGCTGCCGGATTCGATATTTGACCAGGCGATGGCGCTGCCTTATCACTTGTATGTCATCTCCACCCAAGTTCCCAATGTCGATGAGAAAATAAGATACGGCACGGCGCTGGTCCTGTTGTTTCTGGTGCTTTTTGTGAATCTCGTGGCGATCATTATCCGCTATCACTTCAGAAAGAAAAAGAAATGGTAAAACTGGATATCGACAAACTGCAAATCCGTTTTGATAAAATCATTGCCCTGAAAGAAGTCACTTTGCAAGTCATGGCCAATGAGATTTTAAGCATTATCGGTCCGGCAAACAGCGGCAAGACGACTTTCTTGAGGATGCTCAACCGCCTTAATCAGCTGGAATCGAATTTTCACATGTCCGGCTCGGTTAAGTTAGACGCGGAGGATATAAACCTGATGAACATTGAGTTGTTGAGAAAGCGGATTGGCATGGTTTTTGCCCTGCCCCTGCCCCTGCCTTTGAGTATTTTCGACAATGTCGCTTACGGGGTTAGGATGCACGGGACAAGGGATAAAAAGACAGTGGCCCGGAGGGTTGAGCAGGCGCTGAAAAAAGCGGTGATCTGGGATGAAGTAAAAGACCGTCTGCGGGAATCTGCTTTCAAGCTTTCCGGAGGGCAGCAGCAAAGGCTCTGTATTGCCCGGACCCTGGCAGTGGAGCCGGAGGTGATCC
>JAQUQA010000220.1 GCA_028716305.1 Candidatus Omnitrophota bacterium
ATCACGGCGATTACCGATGAATTGATCAAGAAAGGCTCCACCCCCATATTGATCAGCCTGATCACCGCGCCGGGTGCCGTGGTGGTATGCAGAGTGGAAAGCACCAGGTGGCCGGTCAGGGCGCTCTTAATGGCGATATCCACCGTCTCAAAATCCCGGATCTCTCCGATCATGATGACATTGGGGTCCTGGCGCAGGATCGAACGCAGCGCCCCGGCAAAGGTCAGGCCGATCTCCGGCTTGATACTGACCTGGTTTATCCCCTCCAGCTGAAACTCCACCGGATCTTCGACGGTGACAATATTCTTTTCCGGATGATCGACAAATTTCAAAACGGAATAAAGGGTAGTGGTCTTGCCTGCTCCGGTCGGCCCGCAGACCAGGATCATCCCATGCGGCAGTTTAGAGACCTTTTTGAGGTTCGAAATAAAATTCTGGCTGAAACCCAGCCGCTCGATATCAAGCATGGCCTGGCTCTTATCCAGGATCCGGATCGCCACCTTTTCCCCGAAACTCGAAGGCAAAATAGAGATACGAAAATCTACCTCCCTGCCGAAAATACTCGCCTTGAACCTGCCGTCCTGAGGCAGGCGGTGTTCGGCGATGTTGAGGTCCGACATAACCTTGATGCGCGAGACGATCATCGGATGCATCTTCTTGGGAGGCGCCTGTTGTTCATGCAGGACCCCGTCGATACGAAAACGCACCCGCACTGCCTTATCCCAGGGCTCGATGAGGATATCCGAGGCGTTCTTGCGCACCCCCTCTTCGATGATCATATTGGTGACCTTGATCACCGGAGCGTCATGGGTGGAACGGTCGAGCTCCTGGTCGCTGGGCAGAAGGTCATCCTTGTCCTTGATCAACTCGATGGAAGAAACGCTGATCTCCTTCACCAGGTCGTCGATTACCCCGCTGGTGGTATCCGGATAATACAACTCGATCGCCTGGAGGATCTCCCTGGCCGTAGAGATGATCGGGTTTATCTTGAACCCGGTAAAAAGCTTAACGTGGTCAATAGCAAAGATATTCATCGGATCGGCCATGGCCAGGGTAACCGTATCCCCCATTTTGGAGACCGGGATGATCTGGTAATGCCGGGCGATCTCCGGCGGGATGAGCTTTGCCACTTCGCCGTCGATCTTGAAACGCTTAAGGTCGATCAAAGGAAACCCCAACCCCTGGCTCAAGGCCTGGATCAGGTCGTTCTCCTTGATAAATTTTAACTCGACAACAATATCGCTTAAGCGCCCGCCTTTTTTCTTCTGCAGCTCCAGCGCCTGTTCAAGTTGTTCCTGGGAAATCAGTTTATTATTGACGAGTATTTCGGTTAGCCTGTCTTTGAGGGAAAGCATATGTTAGATAGATTTGTGGACCAAGTGAAGTCACAAGGTCACAGGTCACAAGTCACAGGTTCGAACGGCGTAATGCGAACGGCGTACGCGTTACACGTACGCCGTTCGCGGAACGCGGAACGCGGTACGAAAATTCCTATTAGACGTCTATTAATTACTCTTTATCCTTATAATACTTCGCAATCGCCTTCTTGACATCCGTCGAGGTGGCGACAAAGGTCTGGACATTGCAGCCGCAGATCAGCTCGACGTCTTCGATTGCCTGGATATTCAAGGGGTTTGACATGGCCAATGTAAGGTTATTTCCGATCTTATCTATCGGGATCAAAAGGTACTGCCTGGCCACCCGGCCGGGAATGATCTGGATCACCTCGGGGTTGATCTCGTAATTGGCCAAAGGCAAATAAGGAAAGCCGAACTGCGCGGTCAACGCCTGGGCAATGTCCTCTTCCTTGCAAAATCCCAGTTCTACCAGGATCTCTCCGATCAACCCGCCTTTTTCCTTCTGCAGGGCGAGGGATTTCTCAAGTTGCTGCTCATTAATAATGTTCCACTCTTTGAGCAGTTCGCCTAATTGTTTGTTCGTATTCCTGCGGATTTGCATATTTTAAATGGCTATGCGGTTCTTGCCCTGGCCCTTGGCCTCTTTTACCTTATCCCTGGCCTTGCGCAGCAGCTCTTCGGAGTCAATCCCGTCCAGTGGATTTTCGCTTACCCCGGCGCTGCAGGTGATCCTCTTGTTTACGTCTTCTTCTTCGTTGAAAGCAAACTGGATTTTTTTACGGATCTCTTCGGCGATCGTCTGGGCGTGCCGCTTGTTCTTTTCCGGGAGGATAATAGCGAAATCATTGTCCCCGATCCTGCCCACCCTGTCGATCTCGGTAACCGAATCCCTGATCAGGGTCCCCACCTTCTTTAATATCCCTTCTGCCTGCAGTGAACCGTAGGCCTGCTGGAACTTCAGAAAATTATCGACATTAAAAAGCACAAAGGCACAGGGGCGCTGATAGGTGATCGCCCTTTTGATCTCTTCCTGCAGGCGGTTGTTGATGAATGACTCGTTATAGAGCCCGGTCAACGGGTCCTTGATCTCGAGTTTTTCGATACGGTGCATCAAAAGGTCGTTTTCCACGGCTATGGCGATCTGCTTGGCAAAGACGTCCAGCAGGTCAACGTCATCCCGCTTGAAAACAAACTCTTCCCGGGAGTTACCGATACCCAGGACCCCGGCGAGCCTGCCCTTGATATAAATCGGCAAAGCCAGGGTATTCTTCAACTGCAGCTGCTGCTGAATGATTTCCTTGAGCGAATCCGGAAGTTTATTATCTTTATCCAAAAGGATATAACGGCTTGAGTTCAAAACCCGGTTCAGGGCGTGCTTGTCAAACTCCACCTCTATCTTGAAGAGCCGCTGGGCGTGCGGCCCATCGGCGATTTTGGTAGAAAAACGGTCGGAATTATCCTGCTTGAAAAGCAGGT
>JAQUQA010000221.1 GCA_028716305.1 Candidatus Omnitrophota bacterium
CGGAAGTAATCTCTTTTAACCCGGCAGGATCCTTAAGCTCTACAGGAAACTGGTTCTTGAGCGCGTAATCGGCAAGCGCCTTTCCCGAAAGAACGGTGTTTGACAATAAGCAATAATCCAGGCAATCACCCTTAAGGTACTTGACGATCTCCCTAACGTGGTCCTCGGCCGTCAGGCCGGATGTCTCTCCCGGCTTAGTCATCAGATTACAGACGTAAATTTTCTTTGCCGGACTCTCTTTGATCGCTTCCGCGACCCCTGCAACAAGCAAATTGGCGATCACGCTGGTATAAAGGTCACCGGGCCCGATGACCAGCAGGTCGGAGTTGATAATCGCCGAATAGACCGCGGGGGTGCAAAGGTTTTGCGGTTCCAGCCAAACGTTTTTTATGCGCAGGTCCGGAGACCTCCCTTCGCAGAGGTCGATCTTACTCTCCCCGTGGATCACCCTGCCGTCGGCAAATTCCGCGCAGAGGGTAGTTTCGGCATCGGTGACCGGAAGGACTATCCCCTGAATGTTAAGGATATCCCCCAGTGAATTTACCGCTTCCCGCATCGATCCTTTCAGCTGGGTCAAAACAGTCAGGAACAAATTTCCGAAATTGTGCCCGGCAAAACAATCCCCCTGTTTGTCGAAACGGTATTGCAGCACATCGCTCATCAGCTGGGGCGCGTTGGAAAGCGCTACCAGGCTGCGCCTGACGTCTCCGGGCGGCAGGATCCCGAAAGAAGCGCGCAGCCTTCCGGAGGACCCCCCGTCATCGCTCATGCTCACGATCGAAGTGATCATTACCCCGGAGATGGTCTTGATCCCCATGAGCACGGTAAATAACCCCGTTCCCCCTCCGATGCAGGCTATCCTTACCTTATTCTGGATAAAGGCGTTAAACCTTAAAATGAACTCGCGTAAGTTGTATGGCAGGAATACGCAGTCTTTTGCCCCGGCGTGATACGCCTGGCGCACGATCTTGGTGTCCACCGTGGAAGCAACCACCATAAATTTTTTTCTGCTGCGCCGGAAAAGATCGAAAAACTCGCCTTTCTGGAAATCTTCACAATGAAAGATAACGCCGTGAGAGCGCCTTATTAATTTGGCTGCCGCCTTTAAATGATCGGCCGTCAAAACGACGACACCCAACCTCTGTAAAATACCGGCGGTTTGCGCCGCGGTATCCTTTCTCGCGATTAAAAGAACCCTCTTCTGCTCCTTATTGAAATTATTAAACATCAGGCTATCTCCTCCTCCCTGTGTACACCCAATGGCTGCAAGCCAAAAGTCAGGTATTCCAGACGGTTAATTTTGTAATCAAGCATATAATACGCGCAGACCAGCGAAACAAATGCCGCGCCTGCGTAGCCGTATCCAAAATAGGGCAGGCTCATAAAAGAAGTGGCGTAGCTGAATAATCCATTAGTCACGGCAAAAATAAATGTTACCTTCAGCGCGATGTCTTTAAAATCGAAGTAAAGTATGATCAGCACCGCGATCAATAGCAGGCAGTTGAGGAACGCCCCCAAAACGCAGATCCGGAAAATCGGGATAATCACATAACTAAATCCCAGCACCCCGATAAGCCTTTCGGCAAAAAGAACCGTAAAAATAGAGATCAACCCCTGATTCAAGACGATCCTCAAGAGGCTGCTTTTTAAAGTAGAAATCATCTTCGCCTTTGCCCTGCGAATATCGGAATAGGTGCCTTTTTCCAGGATCGCGATGTAATAGAGGCGGTATTTCTTATAAAACTCCGTTTCCACATGAATAAGAAATATGGAAAACGCCGGAATGATCGTGAGATACGCGAAAAAGTTCGCGCTTTCGTAATCGGGAAAGGTGCGCAGGAACGAAGAAACCGTATAGGCCTGCGGCGAATACCAAAAAACGATCTTATCGATCCAGATACCCAGGTTATAACATAGGCCGGTGGCAACCAGGGTCTTGTTATTAAGGAGGAAGTTAAAAATTTCCCGGTCAAATATCCTGCGCGAAGCGAATTCGACAAAGATCCTCAAACAAAGGAGTATCACTATCAACAGATGGCCGATAAAATAGCCGCATAAATAACCTTTTAATCCGAAATAATTACCCAGGAAAAAGGACGCGCCAACCGCTACCAGTGAGCCGGCGACAAACGCCCTGGTAATCTCCTCGTAATCCCGTAACGCCGTCAAAAAGATCATCACCAGCCATAACATGCTGATTGTCAGATAAAGCATTACTGCCAGGAATCTGGTGACCGTATCGACGCTCAAGAATCCGGAAAAAAACCACCCCAGGCATGACTGGATAGCCATGACCATGATGCTCAGAGAATTAAAGGCCGGTACGAAGGCCTCGGGGTCCTTCTGGTATAATTTGTCAGCCAAATAACGGCTGGCCGAAAGATAGAGGATACCGGTAACGATCAAAGAAAAGGCGTAGATGTAGATGATCAGCGAGCGCAAAATTACAATCTGCTGATTATGCAGGTTCCTGACGGAAAAAAAACTGATCAAAAAAAGCGTCAGGATACTGACCAGCCACGGCCCGGAAAATATGATCGAGGAATAAAAATGCGCCTTGACCGAATCAATATAGGTGTCGCCTTCCAGTATTTTTTCGATCCGAAAACCTATTCCTGCCATTTATAACTCCTGAGAATATTTATAATATAGCTCATGGTATCCCGCAAACAGATCTTCGCTGCGGTAATAAGTATTGACCCGTTTTTGCCCGGCGCGGCCCATGCGGGCGCGCAAATCCGGATCCCTTAATATGGCCAGGACGGCCCCGGCCGTGGCTTCGGGGTTATACATCGGGGTAACCACTCCGCTTTTACCGATGA
>JAQUQA010000222.1 GCA_028716305.1 Candidatus Omnitrophota bacterium
CAGGTTTTTGAAACCGTGCGGGACACCTTGCCGCAGGAGATCCCATTAACCTCATTCTCCACGGTTTTTGCCCGGCACAAAGGTGACCTCAACGCCTTTGTCCAGGGGGTTTACGCGGTGGAAGATCTTAAAGACGGCGATGAGATCCTGATTGCCGAGAGTTGCACGCATCATGTTCAGCCGGAAGATATCGGCAGAACAAAGATACCTACCTGGCTCCTGAATTATACAGGTAAAGACCTGCATTATGAAGTCACTGCCGGGGGGGATTTTCCGGAAGATCTGCGCCGTTTCAAGTTGATCATTTCCTGCGGCGGATGCATGGTCAACCGCAGGGAGATCTTGCACCGTATCGAGAAGGCCAGAAGCCAGGCAGTGCCGATCACCAACTACGGCATCCTCATGGCCTATCTTGCCGGGATCCTCGAGCGGATCCTCGAGCCGTTCAAGCCGGGGATCGTTAAGATCGAAAATAAAACTCCAATACGCGCTTAGTAGTTAATCGAAAGCGCAAAGTGCAAAGCATAAAGCATAAAACTTAAATTTAGGCTTAAAACGCTTTTTATTTTACACTTTAACTTTACGCTTTGCGCTTTAAGCTTTACGCTTCCTTCGTCCCTCTTCCTTCGTAGATTTCTTCTTTTATCTTCTTATAAACCGCGGTATAATTGAATTCAATGCGTAAGTACAAGAATGATTTAGATGGCAGCAGGCAGCTTGATGACCAGGGTTTCTCTGAGCGAGAATTGGTGGAGCATTTTATCCGTTCCGCCGGCCCCGGAGGGCAGAATGTCAACAAGACCTCTACCTGCGTGTATTTGAAGCATCTGCCGACCGGGATCGAGGTTAAGTGTCAAAGCCAGCGTTCTCAGGCGCAGAACCGCATCCTGGCGCGCCGGATCTTATCGGCTAAAATCAGGGCCTTGAGAAAAAAGCAGGAGTTACAGGAAAGGCAAAGGAAAGAAAAGCTGCGCCGCCAGAGCCGTGTGCGCTCCCGGGCCGCCAAGCTTAGAATGCTTGAAGATAAGCGTAAGCATTCGCAAAAGAAACATTTTCGCGCTAAGTTTAAGGATTTGGAATAAAGATGGGAAAAATCGTAATAATAGACGAAAATCTCTGTATCGGTTGCGGAAATTGCGTGGCGATTTGTCCTAAAAAGATCCTTTATCTGGACGTGGAGTCAAAAAAGTGCCTCTGCCGCGATGAATCCAGCTGCGACCGGCGGCGGGGGTGCGAGAAGGTTTGCCCGGCAGGGGCGATAAAAATTAGCTGAACCCCCAGCGGAAATTTTTATTTGACAAGGTTCGTTAAGTATAGTATTGTTAAAAATATTAATCTAAACCCGCCAGGCACTTCAAAACAGTGTACAGTATACTTTATATCGAGACCAGCCAATTTAATGATTTCCTAAAGAGCCTCAGGAATAGGTTTCAGGTTTTTTCCCCTCAGCCCAAAACACAAAACTTTACCCAGGAAAACGATTATTCATATAAAAGGCTTAGCGCGGAATCCCCCTTTGTCTTTAACCCCTATCGCGCGGTCGAACCGCTAAAGACATTTTTTACCCAGGCAGAGGAAAAAATGGGCAGGTATTTCAGCGGGGAGGACAAAGTTGTCGATCTCCAGGAAAAAACCATTGTCTTCGGAGTAAAAAGTTGTGATATTGCCGGCCATCGCATCCAGGATTTTGTTTTTCTGGAGGGGGTTGAGGTGGATGCCGTTTATCGCCTGCGCCGGGAAAATACGATTTTGGTTTCCGGAGATTGCACGGATTATAAAAGCGTCTGTCACTGCCTGGCCTGGGATATCCTGCCCTATCCGAGTTGGGGTTTTGATCTGAATATCTCCCCTTTGAACGATGGTTACGTTGTGGAGGCCGGATCGGATAAAGGGGAAGAGCTGCTGGAGGCGCATAAAGATTTGTTCCTGCAGGTGAAAGACGCGCAGATCGCCGGCCGCCGGGCAAAAAGAGAGAGCCTGATCGACCGTTTAAGAAGGCATTTGCTGCCGCAGGGGCTGGTGCACAAAGAGGATGTGCAGCGCCTGGTTAAAGAGGGTTATTTTGCCGGCACTTGGCAGGAGTTCATGCTTACTTGCGTTGAGTGCGGGGGGTGTAATTTTATCTGCGACACCTGCCATTGTTTCCTGCTTTCCGATATCCGCGGAGCGCAGCAGCATAAAAAAATCAGAAGCTGGGACAGTTGCCAATATGCCAACTACGCGCGGGTCGCCGGAGGGGCGAACCCCTTAAAGTTGCGGGCCCAGAGGTTACGTTTCAGGTTTACCAAGAAATTCGATTTTTTTGTCGATAACCTGGGGATTCCCGCCTGTTGTGGTTGCGGCAGGTGCATCGAAGTCTGCCCGGGCAAGATCGATATCCGGGAAGTGCTCAAGGACCTGGGAAAAAAAATAAAAAATAAAACCGCATGAAAAACATTTATCTTCCCATAGAGGCAACAATCGAGGATATCATTAGCGAGACCTCCAACATCAAGACTTTCGTTATCCGCCCCAAACAAGAGTTTAGTTTTCATACCGGCCAGTTTATCGAATTGACCCTTCCCGGGATCGGCGAGGCGCCGTTTACCCCATCTTCCGATCCCAATATCAAGGAAAAAATCGATGTGACGATCATGAAGGCAGGGAAAGTTACCTCCTTGCTGCATAACTTGCCAAAAAATACCCCGGTGGGTATCCGCGGCCCTTTCGGTAAAGGGTATCCTTTGGATAAATTCAAGGGAAAGGATCTTCTGATTGTCGGCGGAGGGGTAGGGTTGGCGCCGCTGCGCTCTTTGCTCTTTAG
>JAQUQA010000223.1 GCA_028716305.1 Candidatus Omnitrophota bacterium
TTGCCTAATTCCGTGCCGGCACTGACATTGCCGCGCAACAGGTCGCCGGTAGAAATATGGGCCAGCTCCAGCCTCTTGGCCAGTGACTTTGACTGCGTGCCTTTACCTGCTCCGGGAGGACCTAATAATATAATTCTCATAAATATACTCTCTGACTTAAAACTTAAAGATCAAAAGGCAAAACTGAAGTGCAAAAGGTAAAACTTTAAACTTTGCGCTTGTACCGTAGCTTAAACGCTTCGAAAATTTGGAACAAATTTTCTCACAAGCTACGGTATTCATTCACAGACGCCACCTTCGGTGGCTACACTTTATGTCGCGCTTCGCGCTCCATAAAGTGTCTGCTCATTAACTTTGCGCTTTGCGCTTTGATTTTTGCGCTTTATCTTCGTCCGCGGATCCTGCCGGACTTAATAAAGCCTTCGTAGTGGTGCATTAAAAGATGCGACTCGATCTGTTTTACCGTATCAAGCATGACCCCGACAATAATCAGGACACCGGTTCCGCCGAAAAACGAAGCCACCAGATACGGGATATTCAGCGCGGCCATGATAAAATCCGGAAAAATGGCGATGAAAGCTATAAAAACCGCTCCGGCCAGGGTGATGCGCGTCATGATGTAATCCAGGTATTCAGCGGTAGAAACTCCGGGGCGCACCCCCGGGATAAAACCGCCGTATTTCTTCATGTTTTCAGAAAGATCCTGGGGATTAAAGACGATTGCCGTATAAAAATAACAAAAGAATATGATCAAGAGCGCGTAAACCGCCGTATAAAGCAAGTGCCCCCTGTCCAGGCTCTGCGCCAACCGCTGAAAGGCCGGATTAGGAATAAACGAAGCCAACGTCGCCGGGAAAAGGATAATTGACTGCGCGAAGATAATGGCGATCACGCCGGACTGGTCAACCTTTAACGGTATATAAGTACTCTGTCCGCCGAAGATCTTTCTTCCCACAATCCTGCGGGCATACTGCACCGGAATCTTCCTTTGCCCCTGAGTAATCATGATTACCGAGAAAACCACCCCTACCAGCAATACAGCCATGACCAGCAATGTCACCGGCTGGATCTGGCGGCGCGCGGCGTCAAAAGGAGCGATCAATAACGTCAACTGGGTGATCGCGGCGGGTATCCTGGAAATGATACCCGCGGTGATCACCAGCGATATACCGTTGCCGATCCCTTTTTCCTGGATCTGCTCCCCGAGCCACATAATAAAAATCGTGCCTGTGGTCAGAGTCAGGACGGTAAGGATCCTGAATCCCCAGCCGGGCTGCATAACGATTTTCAGACCCTCAAAGCGGGCAGGATCTTCAAGCCAAAGAGCGATAAAAAATGCCTGGATCACCGAAAGCACAACCGTGCTATAACGGGTGTACTGATTGATCTTCTCATAACCGGCCTTGCCTTCTTTCGCCAGTTTTTCCAAAGCCGGGATGACCGCCGTCAAAAGCTGCATGATGATCGAGGCGGAGATATAAGGCATGATCCCCAGGGCAAAAATGGTCAGCCTCTCCATGGCGCCTCCGGAAAACATGTTGACGATCCCCAAAAGCGCCCCTCCCTGCGACTGGGACATGCGTTTGAAAAATTCCGCTAACGCCGACCCGTCAATGCCGGGAGTGGGAAGATAACAGCCTACGCGGTAAACCGCGATTAAAAGAGCGGTGATGATCAGCCTGCGTTTTAAGTCCGGGATCTTGAAAGAGTTTACCAGCGGACTGAGATTTAAAGTCTCACTTAGAGATCGCAACATTTATTATTTCTGCTTTGCCGCCAGCCTTCTGAATCTTGTCTGAAGCGCTTTTTGAGAAGGCGTGCGCCTGGATGTTCAAGGGGTTTTTAATTTCACCGTTGCCTAAGATCTTCACCGGCTTGTTTTTATCCCTGATCAAACCTTTATTTTCCAGCAGATCCGGATTGATGCTATCCTGCTTGATCTTCAAAAGGTCGCCCAGGTTAACCACTTGATAAACTTTCCTGCGTGGACTGAAGAACCCGCGCTTGGGGACCCTGCGGATCAAAGGAGATTGGCCGCCTTCGAAACCAGTGTAAAAACTCTGCCCGGAGCGCGAGGTCTGCCCTTTACTGCCGCGGGTTGAGGTCTTTCCGTGCCCCGAACCGGAGCCCCTGCCTAAAAGTTTCCTGCGCTTATGGGCGCCGAAGGGGATCGCCAGATTATGCAATCCCACCCTGGGTGCCGGAACGGGTTTTTTTACTGCCGGCTTTTTCGGCCGCAAAACCTTTTTTACCGCTGCCGCGGAAGGCTTAGGCTGTGCCGAGGTCCTGGTCTTGGCTTTTCCGATCGTCGTTATTTTTTTCATTTTTTAAGCTTTCAGGCTCTTTAATCCCTGGACCGTGGCCCTGATAACATTGATGGGATTATTTGATTTTAAACACTTGGTTAAGATATTCTTTATCCCTGCCGCTTCACAAACCGCCCTTACCGGCCCGGCGGCAATTACTCCCGTACCTTCGGAAGCCGGCTTAAGCAGTACCTTCGCGGCGCCGAATTTACCGATAATCTCATGCGGTATGGTCGTGCCCTCCATGGGCACCTTGAAGAGATCTTTTTTGGCCCGGGAAAGGCTCTTGCGGATGGCATCAGCTACTTCGTTGGCCTTACCCAAAGCAAATCCTACCCGCCCCTTGGTATCGCCGACAACCACCAGGGCGCTGAAGTGCAGTTTTTTGCCGCCCTTGGTAACCTTGGTTACGCGGTTAATGGTAATGACCTTCTCGATCAGTTCCGGCTGTTGTTCAATGTTTAATTCGA
>JAQUQA010000224.1 GCA_028716305.1 Candidatus Omnitrophota bacterium
AAAAGGACATTTTGTTTATTTACTTGTTTCTTTTTCTGCTGGGTTTTAATCTGCTCATTTTTTCTCTTGGCGTGTATCTTTTGTCTTTTCATAAGGATAAGAAATTCGAATTAGGGAGTTTGTTCAGCCCCCCGGTCGTGGCAACCGGCTTAACCCTGATATTGATTTTTCTGGGCTGGAGCAGATTCATTCCCGATACGCTTTTACGGCCCCTGAACATGGTCGGAGAATGCACTTTGCCTCTGGCGATGCTGGTTGTAGGGGGTAATCTTGCTCAGATCAGCCTGGCGCGGATCGACAAACCGGCAATGTCATTGATGGTGTTGATCAAGTTGCTGATCATGCCTTTGTTAGGTTTGCTGGTTTGTATTTACTTTAAATTACCTGAAATGTTGTCTATTCTGGTGATCTTGCAATTGGCGATGCCTCCGGCAACCACCCCTTCGGTGATCCTCAGGCATTATAAGCGGGAAGACCTGTTGGTCAGCCAGGGGATATTTGTCGGCCATATCCTGAGCGTGATCACTGTCCCCGTATTTTTAAGTTTATATTTCGCGCAAATTATGTTAAAATGAGTAAACCTATAACTACCAACCGTAAAGCGCACCGGGATTACCATATCCTGGAATCAATCGAGTGCGGTATAGAGCTCAAAGGAAGCGAAGTTAAATCCCTGCGGGACGGAAAGATGAACCTGGATGACAGCTTTGCCAGGATTGATCCCCAGGGTGTTACATTGTATAATTCTCATATCAGCCCGTATGCCCAGGCAAGTTATTTGAATGTCGATCCGGAAAGGCCGCGTAGGTTGCTTTTGCACCATTCGCAGATTGAGCGGCTTCTCGGGAACAGCACTCAGAAGGGCCTGACGCTGATACCATTGAAGGCATATTTTAATGACCGCGGCCTGGCCAAAATCGAATTGGCACTTTGTAAGGGTAAGAGACTTTACGATAAAAGGCAGGATTTGCGGCGCAGGGACGCGGATTTAGAGATCCGCCGGGCGTTGAAGGGGAAGAGAAAATAAAGTTCCGTTCGGCGTTCAGCGTTTAAGCGTTCAGCGTAAGTTCAGAACCATGAACCACGGACCAAGAACCAAGTAAGGTTACAAGGCACAGGTCACAAGGTTCGTTCTGCGTGATGCGTTCAGTGTTCGGCGAAAGAGAAAATTAGAATTTTTTGAATTTACGCCGTTCGCAGAACGCCGAACGCATTTCGTTGAAAATGGGGGTGAAAGGGCTCGACTTAAGCAGGTCGGGTAGAAGTAGCATGCCGCGGATGCAAGGTAGGCCGCGTCAAAAATCCTTGCACATATAAACGCAAACACACCAGTGTTTAACCGGTTAGCGGCACCAGCAATGGTCCCGCTGGCTGGTTGCGTACCAGTCCTGCCTAATTAATTAGGCAGGCCTCTCTTGCGGGCTCGCCTGTGGTTTGCAAGAGGGCCTATAGCAGGCTGGCCTTGTTCTGTTAGCCTTTGCAGAATAAGGCGAGATTTTAAAAGGCTGCGGCTTGTCTAGTCCTGTTCCGTGGGATGGACAAGCATAAGGCATAAATACGGAACTAAGCATGTAGCGACTTTTATCTGGATGCTTGAGGACGCCGGTTCGATTCCGGCCACCTCCACCAAAATTTTCCTTGTCGGAAAATTTTGGTTCAACAGACCATCAATCAGAGGATAGAAATAATTGAAAACTAAAACTAAAAAAGCGAACCCGGGTTTCGGTATATTGCTTTTGATCTGTTTTTCCCTTCTTGTCTTATCCAGCGGCTGTGTTACTGTCCCGCAGAGGGAATCCCTGCCGATCTACAATATCAACGGCGTCAATTATGTCTCTCTTTTGAATTTTTCCCTGCAGAGGGATCTTAGTTGGGAGTACGATACTTTTACCAAAAGGGCGACTATCGCCAGTAACGCGCATAAGGTCACTTTTTGGCTGGGGGATACCCTGGTTAGTGTCGATGGCGATGCGAAAGAGTTAAGGCATCCGGTTGACCTCTATCGTGGTATGGTAGTCGTGCCATACGCGTTCAAGGAAAGTGTTTTAGACGGTCTATTCCGTGAAAAGACCCCGGCGGTTGCCGCGAAATCCGTCCGGGAAAAGATCGCGATTAAAAAGATTGTTATTGACCCCGGCCATGGCGGTAAGGACCCTGGGGCAATCGGCGCCGGTGGATTGAAAGAGAAAGACGTTAATCTTGACATCGCCAAGAGGCTGGCTAAGATCCTTAAAGATAACGGTGTTGAGGTAGTTTTGACCAGATCGTCGGATGTGTTTATCTCTTTGGCGCAGCGGGTCAATATCGCCAATGCCTCGGGAGCGGATCTTTTTGTCAGCGTGCATGCCAATGCCAACCGGGTGCGCGGACTGAACGGTTTCGAAGTGTATTATATCAGCCCCAGCCTAAGCGGAGATTCCCGGCGGGCGGTGGCCTCCGCTAAAAGTATCCCTCCAGGGGTAAATCGAGATTATATGATCAATTCAGCCGACCTGCGGGCAACTCTCTGGGACATGGTCTATACTTCTAACCGGGCCGCTTCCATCGAACTTGCTTCCAGTGTCTGCAGGTCTATGGAGTCGAGCCTCGACGCGAAGATCCTTGGAGTAAAATCCGCGAATTTCTATGTCTTAAAAGGGGTAAATATTCCCGCGGTCCTTTTAGAGATCGGTTTTCTTTCTAATTCAGTGGAAGAGCGTAAACTCAAGAATAGCTACTACCGGCAGCAGGTGGCCGAAGCGATCACCCAGGGGATCAAGCG
>JAQUQA010000225.1 GCA_028716305.1 Candidatus Omnitrophota bacterium
TTTCGGTTTCCGAACTCGAGCGGCTCTTGAACCAAAAAGTCGGCGGCGGATATAATTTTGGTTCGACCACGAGACTGGGCGGATACGCGAATATGGGCATTATCGATCAATTTAATCCCACAAACCAAGCCGATTGCATAAAACAAATTTGTCACTGGCTGGCTTATAAGATCCCCAATGTCCCCGCTGGCAGAGAATATGTGCCGGTTGCAATTTCTACCTCCGCGGATCCGGCCATTAACGCCGACAGCGATTACAGCCATTGGATGTCCGTTGTGGGCATTAAAACCAATCAGGACCCTTTTCCTAATCTATCGACTTCCGCCTCATTCAAGGAAAAATACCGCGTTCCGGAATCACTGCAGCTTTATGGGGTTTATCTGAATGATCCGGGCCAAAGCGGCCTGGGCTTTCACACCTATATGTCTGCAAATATTTGGGCAATGCAATATTTCCGGCCGATTGCTGCCGGCCTGGAAGGCGCCGGGACATATGCCGCGATCATGGAGCCGCCTGACCCTAAAGCCGTTTCGGTAAAGATAAGCCCGGCAAAAGAAAACAATCGCCTGCAGGTTGTGCTGGAGGTTCCTGAAAAAGGGGTGTCCATCTTCATCCCCAAGGCGCTGAACAAAACTATCAAAACCTACCTGGAGTTACTTTTAAGACAGTTCAGGCAATCTCCAGAATTTGCGACACTCATCGAGGATCCGTATTTTGGAGAAGCGCTTAATAACGCTAATGTGAACCGCTGTTATAAGGTCGCCGGCAAGCTTAACCAGGACTATACGATAATACCTTTTGATAAAAAGATTAATAAAAAGATCGCTACTACTCTTGCGGTAATCGTGAATAATGAAACCGGGCAGTTCCAAATCGCTTCAGCGGATAATAAGGCTTCTGATATTTACGCCCCGATGCCTTGGTATAAAGCCTATAAAGCCCTAAGGGGAAAAATAGGCTGGAATGAACGTTTAGTCAAGTATTGGCTGTCAAATAATACCGGCAGTGCCTTATTTCCGGGATGGAGCGTTGTGGCCATAAAATACGATCAGCAGGGACCAGTCCAACTATTAAGCACTAATGAATATTTTGTTACCAATGAAGGCAAGGTTAATCTAGAACAGAGTTCTCCCGGAATAGAAATATTGTCCACCAATATTACGCGCAGCGGAAAACAATGGATTAAAACCGTATCTTTTAAGGTCAACAATGCGGAAAAATATACCGTAAAAAGCGAGAAGAAATATCAGAAAGGGCAAGTTTCCATTTCACGCGATCAAGATGCATGGTCTGTAATCTTAAGAGGAAATCGGAACGCAAGCTGTAGGATAGAAGTAAAGAGCGGGTATTCAACATACCTATATATTCGGAGATGAAAAAAGTATTCCTGATTATAATTATATTTGGTCTATTATTTTGTGTTTCGATATTAGTGCAGGCAAGGAAACACAAGTCAGATTCTATCTCTTCCGGAAATTTTTCCATGCCATCTAAGGAATCCGAAACGCATCAACTTCAGCCTGCAAAAGGGGTGCTTGAAGGGGTTCTTTTGCAGACAAAAACTGCCAAGGAGCTTTCTAGTGCCCAGGAAACCGGTGATGTCGGTAACGAGTGGGGCCAGGGAAAGATAAACAATAAAGAACTTAAAGAAGCCGGGTTAACCCCCGGGCAATTCTCATTGCCGCAACTTGATAAAAAAATCAAAAATATCACCGCGGGTTATGATATGCCTGATAAAACTTTCGCCGAGGCCCTGGAGAATTGCGCGACTTATAAGGATATCGATGAACAAACTAAGGTCATTAATAGCGAAGCGCTTTCAGCAATGGGGTTTTTTGCTTTGATGAGGAAAGATTACGGCCGTACAGAAAAAGCATTTACTATCTTAATCCGGGATTATGCAGGTTCTCAAGCAGCGTCAATAGCCCAACTGGAATTGGCAAGGTTGTTATTTCAACAAGGGCGTTTTACCGAGGCAGAGCGATTGATAAGTAATGCCAAAGCAATTTATGGCCAGGATGAAGATTATTTAGCGATGGTTCAAGGCATGTATGATGAAATGGAGCTCAATGAATAAAAGAGCATTTTTTCTATTAGCTATCCTTTTGGCCTCCGGTCCCGCTTTTGCTCAAGAGACTTACGATATCCAGCTTAAATACGGCGATAATCTTATTGGCCTGCCGCTTGTTCCGGTTGATAGCAATATCTCAAGCGTTCTTTCCGCGATTTCAACTCAAGTAAAGGACGTTTGGGAATTCAACCCCAATGATATTGACGATCCCTGGAAGCATTACCAGCCGGGCAAGGAAGAATACTCGGACCTCAAACAGATGGATGCCGGTAAAGGGTATTGGATTAACGTAAAAACGAACGTTACCTTGAGGCTTACCGGCACACCTGTGCCGGAAAACGAAATTGTCAGCCTTAAAGAAGGATGGAATGTTGCCGGCTGGCCGTATCAGTCTTCCCAGGAGATAAATGCCGCTCTTTGTGCTCTAAGTATCGGAGTGGATTATGACCAGGTTTCCAGATTAAATAATATTTCCAAAATACAGGAAAACTTTATGATTCCCCCGGCCGTTAGCGATTTTACGGTTCTCGACCCTGCCAAGGGATATTGCATTTATATGTACAAAGACAAAACCATAAGGATCGGGCTTTTGGATCCGGTAGATACCACTCCTCCTCAAGGATTTATCCTGATTAACGGCGGCTATATGTATACCAATACAACTTC
>JAQUQA010000226.1 GCA_028716305.1 Candidatus Omnitrophota bacterium
CGGATAGAGCAGAAGGCGGCTCGTGATTATTTCGGCCTGCCCGGAGAGTGTTTTACTTTACTGGTTACCGGAGGCAGTCAGGGCAGCCACAGGGTGAATTCTGCTTTTTTGGATGCCGCCAGGAAACTTGCCGTTGATCATGAATTCCAGGTGATCCATCTTTGCGGGGCAAAGGACCTGCCGGAGCTGCGCGAGGCCTATGAAAAATCCGGGATCAGGGCGAAGGTATTCGCGTTCTTAAAAGAAATGCAATATGCCTATAGCGCATCCGAGGCGGTTATCTCCCGGGCCGGAGCGTTAAGCCTTTCGGAAATAACTTTTTTTGCCCTGCCGGCATTGCTGGTGCCGTATCCTTACGCCTACCGGCACCAATCGATTAACGCGCGCTTGCTGGAAGAGGCGCGATGCGCAGAGGTCATTGACGATGATCAGCTTGGCACGGACAGGTTGAAACGCGCTATCGGCGCCATGATCGATGATCCGCAAAGGCTCGCGCGGATGCGCGATGGTTATCGGAGTTTCGCCGTCCGGGATGCGGCTGGTTTGTTGTGTCAAGAGGTAGTGTCGTTGGTTCGTATTGAATGAACTGCGTTCAGCGTTCAGTGTTCAGCGTTCGGCGCACCGTACGCAGTACGCAGAACGCCGTACGCGCTACGAAATCCATAGTTACATCTTACTTTATTGGGGTTTTCTAAATGCATTATCACTTCATCGGTATCGGCGGTATCGGGATGAGCGGGATCGCCCGCCTGGTCCTGCAGTGCGGCAAAGAGGTCAGCGGTTCGGATGTTAAAAATTCTGCGCTGCTCGAAGAGCTAAAAGCAAAAGGGGCGAAGGTCTTTATCGGTCATGACCGCTCAAATGTCGAAGGTGCGGATGTCGTCGTCTATTCTTCCGCGGTCAGCCGGGATAACCCGGAATTGTCCGCGGCCAGAAAAATGGGGGTGCCGGTCTTAAAGCGGGCAGAGGCGCTTTGTGAGTTGATGAAGGATAAAACCGTGGTTACGGTTTCCGGCAGCCACGGCAAGACCACGACCACATCACTGGTTTCTTATCTGTTAATGGAGGCCGGGCTTTCTCCCACGGCGGTGATCGGGGGGATCTTCAGGAACATCGATGCCAATGTTTGTTTCGGCAAGGGCAGCCTTTTTGTCGCCGAGGCCGATGAATCGGATGGTTCCTTCCTGCATTATCTCCCGAAATATTCCATTGTCACCAATATCGACCGGGAACACCTGGATTATTATAATGATTTTTCCGGAGTGCTCGCCTCTTTTAAAGGGTTCCTCGATAACACCGAAGAGGGGGGGTGTATCTTTGCCTGTTATGACGACAATAACCTGAAGCGGCTGGTTGAAGGTTGTCCGCGCAGGCACGTCTTTTTCGGCCTGGATCAGCGGGCCGATGTCTCGGGCCGTAATATCCGGATCGAGGGTTTAAGTTCGTCATTTGACTGTTATTATAAAGGAAAGTCCCTGGGTAATTTCCAATTGGCCCTCGGAGGGGAGCATAATATTTCCAACGCGTTGGCGGTAATTGCCCTGGGAATGGAACTGAAAATCGACCTGGCGGTGATGCGCAAGGTATTCTCCGAATATAAGGGGGCAAAAAGAAGATTAGAGGTAAAATTCCAGGATGGGCATTTCCGGTTGATCGATGATTACGCCCATCATCCCACGGAGATTAAAGCGACACTATCCGCGGCCGAGAAGTTGGGGGCAAGGCGCCTGGTCGCGGTGTTCCAGCCCCACCGTTATAGCAGGACAAAACTGCTCTTGGATGATTTTGCCCGCAGCTTCGGCCCTGTGGACCGGCTGATAATTACGGATATCTATGCCGCCAGCGAGCCGCTGATCGAAGGAGTAAACAAAGAGGCGCTTTGCGCCAGGATAAAAGAGCTGTATCCGGATAAAAACGTTGTTGCCTTAAGCAGGGACCAGGTCATCCCGGAAGTGTTAAAGATAATTGAACCCGGGGATCTTCTGCTCACCTTGGGGGCAGGGGACATCACCCGGATCAGCGATGAGCTGGCCTCGCGGCTGGCGGAAGATAAGGCCGTATCGGCCTGAATTACCGGTCAGAAAAAATGGAATACCGCAAGAAGATCAAGGGAAAAGTTTTATTTGGCGAACCCCTGAAGGAACATACCAGCTTTAAAGTCGGGGGGCCGGCACGGTTATTCTTTCTGCCCAAGGATGCCTCCGATCTGGGCCGCCTGCTGGTTTTATTGAAAAAAGAGAAGGTGCCTTTTTTGGTCCTGGGAGCGGGAAGCAATATTCTGGCGAAAGACGGCCCGATCAAAAAAGCAATACTTTGCCTGGATTCCCCGGGTTTCAAGAATTTTACTTTTACGGGAAAGCTGTTACGGGCCCAGTCCGGGGTAAGGCTTAATTCCCTGGTCGCTGAATCTGTCAAACGCGGACTGTCGGGATTGGAGGGTTTGGCCGGGATACCCGGTTCGCTCGGCGGGGCGATTGCCATGAATGCCGGGGCCTGGGGCTCGAGCATCGCGGATTCAGTTGAAAAGATCAAAGTAATGGATTATAATGGCAGGGTCAAGATAATTGATAAAAGGCAGGCGGGATTTTCCTACCGCCGGAGCAATCTTACGAAGTCGATAATCCTGGAAGCCGTGTTCAGGCTGAAAAAAACCGGCAGGCCGGCCGCGCGAGATAGCCTTAAGCAATACCTGGCCTTGCGCCGTGCCACCCAGGACGCGCGCTATCCCAGCGCCGG
>JAQUQA010000227.1 GCA_028716305.1 Candidatus Omnitrophota bacterium
CCGCCCTGGTAGAGATGGGGCTTAAGGTTGTCATCCCGGATAAAGGCGAAGAAGCCTTGCTTGATTAGGGATTATGTGCTAAAATCTGTTTCTAACGCAAAGTATGTACCAAGGACCACGTACCAAGAACCACGTACCAAGGACCACGTACCAAGAACAACTACCACGTTTGCGTGGTGCGTGGTTCGTGGTTCACGGTTCATAATTACAATTTAGGAGGTAATCACAATGATTGGGGGATTTTCCACACCGAAGAAAGATCATGCGATCAAGATATCTGCCGGGCAGCCGGTAAAGACCGGGCAGATCCTGGTAAGGGGCTTAAGCCAGTATAAGGCCGGCAAGAACGTAAAAGGCGCCGGCACGCTTTTTGCCTTGTGCTCGGGAAAGATATTTTTTACCCGGAAGAAAACGCCGCATGGAAAATTCAGGACTTTCATTAATATCCTGCCCGCAGAAAAACCGGCAAAGTAGCGCATGCCTGTTATTCAAGAAACTTCCGGTAAGGCCAAGAAATATGCATTCCTGAAGTACTCTTTAAATATCGCTGGGACGGTATATCTGTTGTTCCTGCTGGCCGTTTTTACGGCCAGCGGGCTTTCTTTGTCGCTTGCCAGTTGGCTTTCTTTGAGGCTTGGTTCGCCTTATTCGATATTTCCGGTATACCTCTTGATTATTTCTCTTGCCTATGCCCTGCTGGATTTTCCGTTGAATTTCTGCCATTCCTACCTCCTGGAACATAAATTTTCACTTTCCCGGCAGAGCTTTCCCGCCTGGTTGTGGGAACAGGTAAAATCTTTTCTGGTCGCTTATCTGATGGGCGCGGTATTGCTCGGGGCTTTTTACCTGGTGATCCGGGTATATCCCCGGCAGTGGTGGCTGGTAGTTTCCCTGGTCTGGATATTTTTCAGCTTGGTGCTGGCCAGGTTGACTCCCGTCCTGATCATCCCGCTCTTTTTTAAATACAAGAAGCTCGAAGACGAAGAGCTGCGCCGGAGGATCTTGAACCTGGCCGATAAGATGAAAATAAAACTGATGGATTGTTTTGAGATAGATTTCAGTAAAAAAACCCTCAAGGCCAATGCCGCCTTCCTTGGCCTGGGAGGCTCAAAACGCGTGCTGTTGGCCGATACCCTAAAAGAGAAATACACGCATCAGGAGATAGAGGTAATCGTGGCACATGAGTTCGCGCACTACCGCAAGAAACACCTTCTGAAGCTTATCCTGATTAATTCCGCGATTACCCTGTTTACCTTTTATCTGATCGCCCGGACCAGCGGCTTTGTCCTGGGTTTTTTTAGCTTGAGCGGGCTTTCCGAAATCGCATCGCTGCCAATAGTCTTGATCTATTTTATCCTTTTCGGTTTTCTGATGCAGCCTTGGGGGAACCTTTTAAGCAGAAGGATGGAGCGCAGCGCGGATTATACCGCCCTGTCGGTTACCGGGGAAAAAGAAGCCTTTATTTCTACTATGAAAAAACTGGCAGAGCAGAATCTGGCAGACACCAGGCCTCACCCTTTAATCAAGTTCTTCTTCTATGATCATCCACCCATAGCTGAGCGAATTGCTATGGCAGATTCCTTCCAGCAGCGCAAAACTTAAAACGCAAAGATCAAAACTAAAGCTTAAAACGTAAAACTGTAACGTAAAACAATAAGTTCCGTATTGCGTACGGCGTACGGCGTATTGCGTAAATTCAAAAAACCTAAGCTTATAACTTACAACTTACAGCTGAACTTTGCGTTTTGAATTTCTACAGTCCCAGGCTGTGGAATATGGGAATGGCAAATTTGACTACTTCCGGGTCGAATTGTTTCCCGGAGAGCCGCTTGATCTCCCGGCAGGATGATTCCAGGGAGCCCCCCTCGCGATAGGGACGGTTTGAGATCATCGCGTCAAAGGCATCACAGACGGTGATGATTTTGGTTTCCAGGGGGATTTGCTTATCTTTAAGTCCGTGGGGATAGCCTGATCCGTCAAAATATTCATGATGACTGGCGGCCAACGGGGTGATTTCAGAGAGGGAGGGGACCATAAACATTATTTCTTCGGTCAGGCGGACGTGTTGATGTATTTTTTTGAATTCCCGGTCACTTAGCTTTCCCGGCTTATCGAGGATTTTACGCGAAACGCTGATCTTGCCGATATCATGCATCAGGGCGGCCCATTTTACCCGGGTTACCCGGTCATGGTCCAGTTTCATCGCCAGGGCGATGCTGAGGGCGTAGCGGGAAACGCGCAGGGAATGCCCATAGGTATAAGGGTGTTTCATGTCGCTTATCTCTGCGGCAATTTTTAAGGCCTGGCCGATAGCGTCGATTTTTGACGGGACATTAATGAAACCCGCCGTTCTTTTTGCCTGTTTGAATGCCCGGATGATCTCTGAATCTCCCCGGAGACGGCAGAGGAAATCATCTTTGCGCAGGAATTCCATCAGCGCGGCAAAAATCTTTTGCGAATACTCCTTATTCACCCGCGCGCGCAGCAGTTTGCCCAGTTTTTGCGTATTTATCCCCGGTTCATGATTCAGGACGATATCCAGCGCGTCGCAGACCCTGATTATCTGCGCGCCCAGCGGGATATCTTTTTTCGTTTTTGCCCGTGGATAGCCGTTGCCGTTGATCCACTCATGGTGGTCCAGGATGAACTTGGCGGCAGGGCCGAAACCGGGGATATTCGAGACCAATTGCGCCCCGATGATGGGATGGGAAAGCAGGATATTCTGGCTGGCCT
>JAQUQA010000228.1 GCA_028716305.1 Candidatus Omnitrophota bacterium
TTAATATATCAACTTATTCAACGGATACTCGATAATCCCCACCGCGCCGGCTTTTTTCAGCGCCGGGATAAGCTTGCGCACTATTTTCTCGTCAATGATGGTCTCAATGGCAAACCACCCTTCCGCGGAAAGCCCGGAAACCGTGGGCTTCTTCAGCGCCGGCAAGAGAGCGATAACCTTATTCAGGTCGCTTTTTTTAACATTTAATTTCATTCCCACCTTGCCTTCCGCAGCTATCGCCCCCTGGAGCAGCAGAACGATCTCTTCCATTTTGGCTCTTTTCCAGCCATCCTGGTAACTTTTGACGTTAGCGATAAACTGGCTTGTGGACTCGCAAATAGTGGCAATCTCTTCCAGTTTATTGGCCCGCAGGCTTCTGCCTGTTTCGGTCAATTCCACTATCGCGTCTACCAGCCCGGAGTTAACCTTTACCTCGGTCGCTCCCCAGCTGAATTCCACATCCACGTTTACTTTATGCTTTTTAAAATATTCCCTGGTAACTTCGACTAATTCGGTGGCAATCCTCTTATTTTGCAGGTCCCTTGGTGACTTCATCCCGGATTTCTCGGGAACTGCCAGGACCCACCTGACCTTATTCAGGCTCTGCTTGGCGTAAACCAAATCGGTGATCCTGACCACCTTGGATTTATTTTCCAGTATCCAGTCGTTTCCGGTGATACCGCAATCCAGGGCTCCGTCGGCAACATAACGTGACATCTCCTGCGCGCGCAAGAGGACCGGGTCAATCTGCGGGTCATCTATGGAAGGAAAGTAAGATCTTTCCGAGGGGAGGGTTACGTTGAAACCCGCCTTTCTGAACATCCGGAAAGTCGCTTCTTGAAGGCTCCCCTTCGGTAATCCAATCTTCAGCACTTTTTCATTTTTCATCTTCGAAATATCCTTTTCTGCGGATAAATCCTTTAACTAATCTGATGCAGGATGATTATACAGATTTAATCGGTACTTGTAAAGAAAAATCTGTCCCGGGCCAAGAACCACGAACCAAGAACCAAGAACCAAGTTCACCTGGTCCATGGTCCGTGGTCCATGGTTCATGGTTCGGGAGGAATCTATTTGCAAATTAACCCAATTACGCTTATAATAATCCCCTAAACCAACTAGAGGAGTAAAAATGCTCAAAAAACTGCGCAATAAGAAGACTTCCAAAAGAATACTTATCGTTCTGGCGGTAATTATCATTCCGGCTTTCGCCTTCTGGGGGTTCAGCAGCATGCTCGGCGGCCCCGAAGGATCGGGATATGTAGGCAAGATTTCCGGAAGAAGCGTTTCTATCCTGGATTATAAGGATGCCGTGGATGCCGTCAAAAACATGGCGCTTATTCAGTACGGAGACAATTTCTCGCAAATGAAGGACTCCCTGAACCTTGATTCGGAAGCCTGGGACAGGCTGGTCATCCTGGCAGAAGCAAAGAAAAGAAAGATCACCGTCAGCGATAAGGAACTGACCAGCTTCATCAGGGATTACCCTTTTTTCCAGAATAACGGCAGGTTTGACGAAGGACTTTATGCCGAACTGTTACAGTTCGTCTTTCAGACCCCGGCACGCAATTTTGAAGAACAGACCCGCCAGAACCTGATAATCTCGAAGCTTTATAAAGAGGTCACAAAGGATATCAAACTCGAAGACCGGCAGATTATGGAAGAATACCGGAAGATCAACGAAGGTTTGAGCCTGACCTACATCGCGGCAATCCCCGCAGAATTCGCGAAAGATATCGAGCCTAAGGAAAATGAACTCAAGGAATATTACAAGGGCAATCCCCTGCAATTTAAACAGCCGCTTTCCTACAATCTTGATTATGTCGCCCTGGCCAAAGAGAACACCTCCTCCGAAAAATTAAAAGAAATTTTCATCTCCTTTAAAAAAGAGGGGAATTTTTCCAAAACCGCGCAAGCACTGGGCCTGGAGACAAAAGAAACCGGCCTCTTTGCCGAAAATGACCCTATCCCGGGGATCGGCTGGGCGCCCCAGATCTTGGGGCTGATCGCCAAAAGCAAAGCGGGTGAATACCTCAACCCGGTGGAGATGGACAAATATTATTATATCCTGCGGGTAAGAGAAAAAAAAGACCCCTATATACCGGAATTTTCGGCCATAGAGGATAAGGTTAAAGCGGCTTATATCGCGGACAGGTCAAAACAGGCCGCCAAAGAAAAAATCTCCGCCTGCCTGAACAGGCTAAAGAGCCAATCCCAGCAAGACCCCCGGTCGATAAATCTGGAGCAATCCGCCAGGGAGTCTGCCTTGAAATATGGCAATACCGATGTGTTTAAATACGGCAGCTATATCGAGGGTATCGGCGCGTCCGACATTTTCTGGACCGCGGCAGAGGGGTTAAAGAATAATGATTTTAGCGGGATAATTGAAACACCGGGAGGGTTTTATATCATAAAAGTCAAATCGCGTTCCCCGATAGACGAAAAGAAATTCGAAAACGAAAAGGCAAAGTTCTCAGAAATGCTCCTGCTGCAGAAGAAACAAGAAAACTTCTATAAATTCCTCGAGGAACTAAAAACCAAGTCCCAGAAATTTTAAAGGGTAATTTAGCTTACCTTGATCGCGTTCACCGGGCACTGCTCCGCGATTTCAGTTAAATTATGCGTCGCGCAGGATTGCGCCTTGACATGCGCGATCCCATCACCCTGCACCTGGAAAACTTCCGGACATGATTGTTCGCATAAACCGCAGCCTACACAAGTAGAAT
>JAQUQA010000229.1 GCA_028716305.1 Candidatus Omnitrophota bacterium
ATTGGAACGTGATGGGGATCTTTGTCGGGACATTGGTAGTGGCGGATATTTTTATGGAAAGCCGGGTGCCGGCATACCTGGCTGAATTGATCGTTGACAGCTCGAGGAACACCGCCTGGGCGATCCTTTATATCTGCGCCCTGACCGGCTTTATCTCCGCTTTTGTGGAGAACGTGGCTACAGTCCTGATCGTCGCGCCGATCGCCCTCTCCCTGGCCAGGAAGCTTAAAATGAACCCGATGGCCCTGATGATCGCGATTGCCGTCTCCAGCAACCTGCAGGGCGCCGCGACCCTGATCGGCGATCCGCCCAGCATGCTCCTGGGCGGTTTTGCCAAGATGAACTTCATGGATTTTTTCTTCTATCAGGGGCGGCCAAGCATATTTTTTGCGGTTGAACTGGGGGCGCTGGCGTCTTTTGCGGTGCTCTATTTTATCTTCCGGAAGGATACCCAAAAGACCAGGCTGGTAAAAGTGGAAAAAGTAAGATCCTGGTTCCCGACGTTTCTTCTGGTCGGGTTAATCCTGGCATTGGCCGCTTCGTCATTTTTGGATACAGGGTTCTCTTATCTGGCCGGCTTGATTTGCATGGCCGCTGGCGTCATCGCGATATTCTGGAAAAAGCTCTTTCTTAAAGGGCCGTTTTTCCGGACCTTAAGCACTTTGGACTGGGACACGACTTTTTTTCTGGTCGGGGTTTTTATCCTGGTCGGCAGTATCACTCTTGCCGGATGGATTGATTCGCTGGCCGGTTTTCTTTCCGGATTGGTCGGCCAGAATATCTTTCTCGGTTACACCCTGCTGGTTTTTACCTCGGTGCTCTTTTCGGCCTTTGTGGATAATGTCCCGTTTTTAGCGGCGATGCTGCCGGTAGCCATCTCCATGTCCAAAGGGCTGGACATCAATCCCTCGCTTTTTCTTTTCGGGATCCTCATCGGTGCCAGCCTGGGCGGTAACATTACTCCGATCGGGGCCTCGGCCAACATCGTTGCCTGCGGATTGCTGAAAAAAGAAGGGTACCGGGTCAGCTTCAGGGATTTCATGAAGATCGGGGTGCCTTTTACCCTGGCGGCTGTTTTTGCGGCGTATCTTTTTATCTGGTTCATCTGGAAAAATTAAAGAAAGGAAGCGCATATGCAAGGCATCAAGAAACTGGGGTGGGGTTTTGCGGTCTTCTCGGTTATCGCTTTTGCCGCGGTTTTGGCTTTTAATACCAGCACGCATGCGCAGGGGATGGGTGCGGATCCGGAAATCTCCGCCAAGCTGGAGCAGGTTTTAGAGGGGCAAAAGATCATATTGCAGGAATTGCGGGCAATGAAACAACAGCTCAATACCATTGAACTTTACACAAATAAACTTTAGTATTCAGGAATAAGGAAGTTATGGAAAGAGTGATCATAAAAGTCGCGCAGATGCATTGCGCCTCTTGCGCGGTAAACATAGAGAAATTCCTTAGAAGGAAAAACGGGGTAATTCAGGCCAGTGTTAATTTCGCGACAGAAAAGGCCTATATCGAGTATGACCCCAAAAAAATAAGGCTTTCCGACCTGGAAGAGGCAATTGTTCAGGCGGGATATAAAGTAGTTGTTTCTCAGTCCGCCGCAGAAGAACCGGTTTTTTCCGACCGGGAAAAAATCCTGCGCCGGCAGGAGATCCGTGGTCTCAGGTTACGCTTTATCTTTTCATTGATTTTATCCCTGCCTTTGATGTTTTTCTCCATGGCCCACATTTTTGGTTTTCAACCGCAAGATTCCCTGGGTAATAATATGGCATTGCTGCAATTTATCCTGGCCACCCTGGTGCTTTTGACCGGTTATCAGTTTTTTATCCGGGGGGCGCAGGCGGTAATTGTCAGGCGTAGCGCAAATATGGATACCCTGGTGGCCCTGGGAGTGAGCGCGGCGTATCTTTATAGCCTGGTGAATTCCCTGGCCGTTTGGTCGGGAAGGATCCATCCGGCAGCGGCCGGGCTCTATTATGAAACCGCGGCTTTTTTGATCACTTTTATCCTGCTGGGCAGGTTGCTTGAGGCAGTGGCCAAGGGGAAGACCTCGGAGGCAATCAGGAAGCTGCTTGATCTACAGGTCAAGATAGCGGTAGTGATCAAAGACGGCCAGGAGAAAAGCCTGCCGATCAGCGATGTAATGGCCGGGGACATCGTCGTGGTCAGGCCCGGGGAAAGGATCCCCGCCGACGGAGAGGTGGTCGAAGGTTATTCCAGTGTCGATGAGTCTATGATCAGCGGGGAAAGCATCCCGCAGGAAAAGACCGTAGGCAGCCAGGTGATCGGGGCGACCATCAATAAAACCGGGAGTTTTAAATTCAGGGCGACAAAGGTCGGCCGGGATACCCTGTTGGCCCAGATTATCCGGCTGGTTGAAGAGGCGCAAGGTTCAAAGGCGCCGATCCAGGAGTTGGCCGATCGGATCTCCGCTTATTTCGTTCCGGCGGTATTGGTGATTGCCGTCCTGGCCTTTTTATTCTGGCTGGTTGCCGGTAAAACGATCATTTTCGCCTTGGGGGTTTTTATCAGCGTCCTGATCATTGCCTGCCCTTGCGCCTTAGGGCTGGCCACCCCTACGGCGGTAATGGTTGGCACCGCCCTCGGTGCGAACCAGGGGATCCTGATCAAGAGCGCGCGCAGCCTGGAGCTGGCGCACCAGATTCGCATAGTAGTTTTTGATAAGACCGGCACGCTTACCGAGGGGTCGCCCAGGGTGACCGACG
>JAQUQA010000230.1 GCA_028716305.1 Candidatus Omnitrophota bacterium
CGCAGAAAAAATATTAAGCAATCATTCGCAAAAGGACCTGCGCGCGGGAGACTTCGCGATCTGTAAAATAGATTTTGCCTTTGGACAGGACGGAACTTCTGCTATAATAATCGACAGGGTCAGGGACCTGGGGGTAAAGTCGCTGCAGGCGGATTTCTGCATGGTGATCGATCATAGCGCGCCGTCACCCAGTGAAGGGGTTTCCCGGGTCCACAAAAAGATGCGCGGTTTCGCGCAGGAATACGATACGCTGCTCTATGATATCGGATGCGGGGTTTGCCATCAGGTCATCCCGGAATCGGGAAAGGTCCTCCCCGGGAGCCTGGTTCTGGGGGCGGATTCACATACCTGCACTTACGGCGCGCTGGGGGCATTTTCCACCGGGGTAGGCTCGACCGACCTGGCGATAGCCATCGCCACCGGAAAGAACTGGTTTAAGGTCCCCGAGACGATCAAGGTAATCGTAAAAGGTAAGCTGCCCAAAGGGGTTTTTGCCAAAGACATCATTCTTAAGATCATTACCGACATCAAGGCAGATGGAGCAACCTACAAGGCCGTTGAATTTTCCGGCCCGGCCATCGACCGCCTGGGGATGGACGGCAGGTTTACTTTTTGCAATATGGTCGTTGAGATGGGGGCGAAAGCGGGTTTTATGCCGCAGGACGCCTTGACCCTGGAATGGCTTAAGCCAAGGGTTAAGAAAGGAACGAAGATCTCTTGCGTTGCCGCGGATAAAGACGCTAAGTATGAGCGGGTGGTCGAATACGACGTTTCAAAATTAGAGCCCCAGGTTTCGCGGCCGCATAGTGTTGATAGCGCGGTTGACGCTACTAAGCTTAAAAGTACCGGGATCAACGAAGCATACCTGGGAACGTGCACTAACGGGAGGCTTGACGATTTAAGGGTTGCGGCCAGGGTGTTGAAAGGCAGGAAGGTTTCGCCGCGGGTAAGGTTCATCGTTGCCCCGGCATCGCGGCAGATCTATCTTGAGGCGTTAAAAGAAGGCATCGTTGATTTACTGATCAAGGCCAATGCCGTGATCGTGGCCCCGGGCTGCGGTCCCTGCGTAGGCACGCATAACGGGATCCCGGCGGACGGAGAATCGGTTATCTCCACGGCCAACAGGAATTTTAAAGGCAGGATGGGCAACCCCAGCGCTTTTATTTATCTGGCTTCGCCGGCAACGGTGGCTGCCTCGGCAATCACCGGGAAAATCACCGATCCGCGCGTTTATCTCTAAAATTATCCAGGGACGGTTCTCAAGGGTGAGCTAGAACCGTCCCCGAGGTGAAATAAGAATCGTCCCCCAAACTGTTTTGATATTTTATATTTACTAAGGAAGGAGAATTTATGGAAATCAGGGATCTGCTGCTGATGTGTATTGACAGGAAAGCCTCGGATATCCACCTTACGGAAAACGAGCCGCCGATTTTACGTATTGACGGCAAATTGACCCGCACCGATGCCCCCGCTTTATCCCGCGAAAATTTAAAAAAGGTTGTTTACGGCGTATTAACCGATTCCCAGAAGGCGATGTTTGAAAGGGACCTGGAACTTGATTTTTCTTTAGCCCTGCCGCAGCTCGACCGTTTTCGCGTCAATATCCATATGCAAAAAGGATGCGTCGAAGCGGCCTTAAGGCGCGTGCCCCTGGTGATCCCTACTATCGATGAGCTGGGTATGCCCGCGATACTCCCGGAATTGGCGCGCCGGCCAAACGGCCTGGTTTTGGTTACCGGCCCGACCGGCGTGGGTAAGACCACCACCCTGGCGGCTTTGATCGATATGATCAACAACGAAAGAGAATGTATTATCATTTCCATAGAGGATCCGATCGAGTTTGTTTACAGCAATAAGAAGAGTGTGATCAAGCAGAGAGAGGTTTACGCGGATACGCATTCTTTTGCCGAGGCATTAAGGCACGCCCTGCGCCAGGATCCCAATGTCATTATCGTCGGCGAAATGCGCGACCTGGAAACCATCTCTACCACCCTGACCGCTGCGGAAACCGGACACTTGGTACTTGCCACACTGCACACCCCGGATGCCCCGCAGACCATACAAAGAATCATCGATGTCTTTCCCCCTTATCAGCAGACCCAGGTTAAATTGCAGCTGGCGGACTGTTTACAGGGGGTAGTTTCCCAGCTGCTTTTGCCCCATGCCAGCGGACAGGGCCGAGTGTTGGCCTGCGAGATCATGGTGGCCACTCCGGCGATCAGGAATTTGATCCGCGAACAGGAGATCGAGCAGATCCCCACGGTCATGCAGACGGGAAGCCAATTCGGAATGAGAACGATGGACAAATCCCTCAAGGAATTATTCCAAAAAGGCATGATCACTCTGGACGCGGCGATGTCCAAGGTAAAGAGCCCGGACGAATTCAAACAGTTATGATCTTAAAAGCAAAAGCCATAAAATTAGGCGATAACATCAATACCGACTTTATTATCTCCGGAAGGTATAAGTTTTCGATTACCGACATGAAGGAGCTGGCCAAGCATATCATGGAGGATATCGACCCGGGATTCCCGGCAAAAATAGAGCCGGGAAGTTCGGTCATTGTCGCCGGGAAGAATTTCGGAATGGGGTCCTCGCGGGAGCAGGCGCCTTTGGTGATCAAGGAGGCAGGGATCGTGGCCTGCCTGGCGCAGTCTTTTGCCCGCATCTTCTACCGTAATTCCTTTAATATAGGTTTGCCCCTTGTGGAGCTGGAT
>JAQUQA010000231.1 GCA_028716305.1 Candidatus Omnitrophota bacterium
AAAAATCTCCGGTACTCTTTATTTTCGGGTAGCGATACTTACTCCGCAGCCCTTCAATGTACCACTTACAGGACGGGTCGATCACCATAAGCGGTTCGCCGTCCGGGTACTGACTGAGCATCTGCTCCGTTGCCTGAATCCGCACTTTCGGATCGTTGGTCGATGCCGCCTTGACAATAGCATCGTCGGCTTCAAACTCATCTTTCAGAACCTTGAAAGCGCTGGATTCGTCAGAGTCAGCTCGCCGCTTACCGGCTGGGTCGCCTATGAAGATGAGCGGGTTGTCCGGAAAGAAATTTTTAATGATCGGCCGGAGCATCGTCTTAGCGAATCGACGCATGCCCATGTCGAACGCCACGGCTTCTCGAAGAACTCGTACCCGCCCGTCGAGCCCCATCTGTTTGAAGGTCGCTGCTGGAGTGAGCCCGCAGTCAAACGAGATGATTACCGGAAGGAAATGATCCGGGATGAGCCGCCCGCGCACGACGTGCCGTTCTTGTTTAAACACATCGATATAGACTGGCTTGCCTGACTGGTTCGGAGAATATTTGCCATGGACATACGTATCGACCCACGCCTTCGTTTTCCCCTTAGCGAGATTTTCGTAATACCCCTTTTTCAGATGGTCGATATTTTCCGCCTCCGGAGAAAGCCCCGACGGCTGGTGAAACGTCTCACATTCAATCACTGAGTCCGGGTTGTTCTCTTCCAACGGGAGATGCTCGAAGATTTTGTACCAGTCACTGTCAACTTCAGGAGGGTTGGTGTCGCCGATGACGAAATCTCGATACTCCGCAACATCCTCTCGCCGCGGGTATCTGCCGACACGACCCATTATTGCCAAAAGCAGCTCTACCGGCACTTCTCTACATTCGTTGACCCATGCCCCTGTCCATTCCATCGAAAGCACACGCTGAATATCTTCCGGTGAATCGAGCGGACGAAACTGGATTTCAGAATATACATCTTTGAACTGCATGATAAATGTCGTTTCCGATGCTCTCCAATGTCCAAAAATTTCAGGTTTTACCCAGTCCAGCCACGTTTTGAGGGTCGTGTCTTTCAGCTGTTGATTCGTGTTACGAATAATTCCATATCTCGATCGCCGGATACCATCTGCCATCGGAGGCATTTGAATGGCCTGCCGGAATATCTCAGTGACACAGCCAACAGACTTTCCGGAACCGAACGGTCCCTTAATAAGTCGCAGAAATGCCTCGGAACGCATGAACTGCGAAACTGTAGGTGGAGCTGTGTAAACAAAATCACTCATTCTCTTGATTCATAATATAATATTTTCTCAGCAATCCTTTCCCGGCGTTTCTCGCGCTCAATCAGCGGCATCAACAGCAGTATTTTCGGAACCCACGCGCCCCTTTCTATCAGGGTTTCTTTGTCGTGGGCTTTCTTTTTCATCCCCGATAAAACTTGTGTTGCCCGATCTGGCAGATAAATTTCATGCCGCCCGCCCATCCGGGACTGACATAATCGGCATGGTAATGGTTCGCTCGTTGCAGGGTGTCACCGTTAATAAACTCGTTGAGAGCCGCCTCTGCCGCCGCACAGCATCGGAAAAATATGCGGTAGTCTTTGGGGTAATCGGGGAACTGATCTTCCGTCCATGAAAACTGCCTCTTTGCCCATATCACCTGTTCAATGGACTGTCCCTTTTCAACGGCTCGCGTCAACGTGACCTTGGCAACGGCTTTCTGCCCCTCGATAGGTTCACCGCGGGCTTCGTGGTAAATGTTAAGGGCCAGCCAGAGGACGGTATTCAGCATGGATTCAGTCATCTATCCTCTCCACCGTGATTGCTCCATGCGGACAGGCGTTCATTGCGTTCTGCAAATAGAGCATACATTCAGGGTCGGTCTTGTAATTCAACGTGATATACCCCTCGCCGTTATATTGACTGATCAGCCCCGGCAGGCATAAATTCGCTTTGATCTCGCATTTATAGCAGTGATCACATTTGCTCATGTCCACGGTCAGGCGGTATCTCATTTTATCTTGAATCCAATCAACGCCAGGATAGCGAATACTCCGGCAATCGCAACAGCTTGAGCTACTCCCCACTTGATATTATTAATGCGGTCAAGGCATTGCATCGCCCCTTCGACAAATTCATGGTGTCTTTCGTGGGCCAATATCTTTTCATCGCTCGAGCAATAGGAGCATCGCAGGTGGCCTTTCTTCTCCATCTCAGCCACAACCTCTTGAGCTATTTCCTTGATTGTGGCTTTGTCTTCAACGGTCATCGTTTCGTCCTTATTTCATCGCCCTACGAAGTGTCCAATCCCTCCACAGCTCGATAAGCGGAGAAATCACTTTGATAATCTTGTGCGTCAGGCCGACGGCCGCGATCACCGCGCCGAGGACCAGCCCGTAAACGTAGCCGGTATCGTTGACGATCTCCTTGAGCATGTCAACCTGGTCTGGTGACAGGTTCATCAGCACGGCCACCGCACTGATCCATGCAATGATATTCCCGGTATTGAATTTTTTCCCATCTGTTGCCTTGACTGGATTCATAATCCCTCTCCTTTTCCGTTTCTTGATATACTCAATCAGGGCCGCTTTCAATGCGTCCGCCTGAACAGTCCCCCGAATATCCGAACCCCTATGAACGTCACCCATGCCAGCCCCGCCGCAAATGCGTTCTGCACTGCCTTATGTGCTCTTGAAACCACCGAACCGGCGGTAATC
>JAQUQA010000232.1 GCA_028716305.1 Candidatus Omnitrophota bacterium
CCTTGCGGGCACTCGAGGTTTTAAAATCGGTCGACCTGATCGCCTGCGAGGATACCCGCCATACTAAAATTTTGCTGGACCATTACCAGATTAAGGCCAGCACCACCAGTTTCTTTCAGCACAACCGCTTTACGAAAGGCGAATATCTTTTACGCCTATTAAAGGAAGGGAAAAATGTCGCCCTAGTTTCTGACGCCGGGACACCAGGGGTGCTGGATCCGGGGTATAATTTAATTAATTTGGCCATCCAGCACGACATCGCGGTCACAGTTATACCCGGTCCAACCGCTTTTATCGACGCCCTGGTTGTTTCCGGAAAACCTGCACACGAATTTTACTTTGCCGGATTTTTGCCGCAAAAAAAAGTTTCCCGCCAAAACCGCCTGCGGGACCTTTCCCGCCTGAAGTCAACCCTGGTGTTCTATGAATCTTGCCACAGGATAATTGCCGCTCTTGAGGATATTCAGGAGATCTTTGGAGCAAAGGAAATTGTCGTGGCCAGAGAGCTGACCAAAAAATTCGAAGAGATCAGCCGGGGGGAACCGGCGCTGCTTTTAGAGAAATTTCGTAAAATTACGCCAAAGGGGGAATTTGTCGTAGTGATTTGAAAAAGAGAGGGTCACGCGGTCAAATTATGACAGTTTATGCTGCGCGATAAGATACTGAGAACGTTTTTCCTGAAAAGCATACAGTCGGTCCGGCAAGAAGGCCCGGCTGATTTTTTTCAGAGGCATATTACAAGTTTGCGGAATGTTGATTGGCCGGAGATCGCCGCCCAGTGGCTGCGTATTTTTCTGCCCCTCTATGCGGAAAATAGTTTTTTCCACGCATCTCTGGAATCTCTGCCCGGGGTCAAAGAACAGGTTAAACTGCAGTATGTCCGCAATGCCGCTAAAAACAAGGAATATATTCAGGCGGTAAGGAAATTAGCCCAACTCTTTCAGGAGTCGGGTAAAGAAATCGTATTTTTAAAAGGATCGGCCTACCTGGCAACAATTTATGCCGCTGACCCCGGGATACGGTTTATGGCCGATATCGACGTTTTGATCAGAAAAGCAGATTTGCCAACAGCGATAAATATTCTGGAGCAAGAAGGTTTCCGGCAGGATTACGAAAGGTTTGATCAAGAGATGGGGGTGAAGCATAAAGAGGCCTTCTTCGCGCGGCAACACTTTCATTTCATATTTTATAAAGGGAACTTAAAGCTGGAACTCCATTGGAACATCTCGTTTTCCCCTCCCGAGGCCGTTCTGGAAAAAATATTCGATACGCTCGTAACCGTGCGTATGGGCGATACCATGATACGTATCCCGAGCCCCGAGGCCGTGCTTTACATGGCATGTGACAATTTTCAGCGGGATTACGGGCATATTGACCTCAGTGATTGTTTTTCAGAGAAGCGTATCAGCCGCCGGACCTGTGCTACGCTTTTTTTTCTTTTTGAGTTTCAGAAAATCCTTGCTTATTATCAAGACAGCATATCCTGGGATAATTTCTTTTTCTTCTGCAAGGAATGCGGTACGCTTTTTTCCATCGAGAGCCTGTTGTTTTATTCTTGTTCTTTCACGTTACAGAAGCCGCCTGCCGCGGCTTTAAAAAACGGGAATCCCGGGACTCCGCTGCGTATCTACAAAGGCCTCCTGCGCTATACTCATAAAAATAATTTTATAAGGGCGTTCATGCTCAGGAACATATTTCTCTGTTTATCTAACGGAGGGTTATTCGGCAAGAACCCGAAAAATTATTTATCCGCGCTGGTCCGCGCGGTAACATATTATTTGTCTTTCGAGAATCGTATTATCTTGATTGTCTTCCAGACGGGTTGGCGGCCGATAAAATCCATAAAAAGTGCGTTAAGGCCATTTTCTTCTGCGCATGATGCCATAGGTCGTCATTAACCTGGGCAGGATTAAGCTAAGCCACAGCGTTTGGCTGATAGTGTTAACGGGTGGCATCTTTAACACAGCGTCATAAGAACGGGTAGATTATGTTTTGTTCGATAAAACCGGCCGGGCCCGAAGATATTGCAGCTTGACAACGGGTGTTTTTGTGTTATAGTTATAATAAATTGACCTTTAAACCGGCTCCGGTGAAGCCGGTAAGGTAGGAGAATGCAATGGAACAGGTTTTTGGAATAACGAGAGAGACCCTTGGCTTGAAAGCCAGGGGTATTTTTTTGCTCGCCCGCTATTAGTTTAAGGCGAACACCCGCCATTATTTGTGGTGGATAATATAAATAGAACCCATGAAAGAAAAAGCCAAAATTATGGATCAGGACACCTTAAACCGCAGCCTGATGCGCGTTGCCCACGAGATTGTAGAAAAAAACAAGTCCACCTCTAATTTTTGCCTGATCGGTATTCGTAACCGGGGAGTTTATCTGGCCCAGCGGCTGGCCCAATGCATGAAGAAGATCGAGGCCGAACCGGTTGCCGTAGGGACCCTGGATATTACCTTGTACCGCGACGACCTGACAATGATCACCAGCGGCCCGGTAGTGCGTAAAACAGAGATCGACTTCGACATTAACGGTAAGATTGTTATTCTGGTAGACGATGTCTTATATACCGGCAGGACTATCCGGGCGGCCCTGGATGCCCTGGTGGACTTTGGCCGGCCCAAGGCGATCCAGCTGGCGGTATTGATCGACCGGGGGCACAGGGAATTACCCATCCGCGCGGATTATGTAGGTAAGAATAT
>JAQUQA010000233.1 GCA_028716305.1 Candidatus Omnitrophota bacterium
TCCCTCAAAGAATTATTCCAAAAAGGCATGATCACCCTGGACGCGGCGATGTCCAAGGTAAAGAGCCCGGACGAATTCAAACAGTTATGATCTTAAAAGCAAAAGCCATAAAATTAGGCGATAACATCAATACCGATTTTATTATCTCCGGAAGGTATAAGTTCTCGATTACCGACATGAAAGAGCTGGCCAAGCATATCATGGAGGATATCGATCCGGGATTCCCGGCAAAAATAGAACCGGGAAATTCGGTCATTGTCGCCGGGAAGAATTTCGGAATGGGATCCTCGCGGGAGCAGGCGCCTTTGGTGATCAAGGAGGCGGGGATCGTGGCCTGCCTGGCGCAGTCTTTTGCCCGCATCTTCTACCGTAATTCCTTTAATATCGGTTTGCCCCTGGTGGAGCTGGATACGGAAAAGATAGATGAAGGCGACCTCCTGGAGATCGATTTTGACCACGGCGCGGTAAAGAACCTGACAAAGGGTAATGAGTTTAAGATAAGCCCCCTGCCGGCTTTTATGCAGAGTTTTTTGCAGGAGGGGGGAGTAATTAATTACATTAAGAAACATAAGGAACTAAAGGTCTAGCCAGATGCACAAAGTTACTCTTATCCCCGGCGACGGTATCGGCCCGGAAGTTACCCGGGCGGCACAGCGCTGTATCGAAGCAACCGGGGTGGATATTTCCTGGGAAGAGGTGATTGCCGGACAGGAGGCCCTGGATAAACACGGGGAACTCCTTCCGCAAAAAGCCCTGGACTCCGTGCGCAAGAACAAGGTCGCCCTTAAAGGGCCGATCGTTACGCCTATCGGAACGGGTTTTCGCTCGGTAAATGTCGCGATCAGGCAGGCCCTGGACCTTTTTGCCTGCGTGCGCCCGGCAAAGTCTTATTCCGGGGTAAGAAGCGCCTTTAAGGACGTTGACCTGGTGATCGTCAGGGAGAACAGTGAGGACCTTTACGCGGGAATCGAGTTCGAAGAGGGCAAAAAAGAAACCCTCGGGCTGATCAAGCAAATCGAAGAATACTCCGGCAAGAAAATCCTTCCCGGTTCCGGGATCTCCATTAAGCCCATTTCAAGATCCGCCTCGGAGAGGATAGTCAGGTTCGCCTTTGAATATGCCCTGAAATACGGCCGCCGCAAGGTTACCGCGGTGCAGAAGGCCAACATCATGAAATTCACCGACGGGCTCTTTCTTAAGGTTGCCCGCGAGGTGGCCGGGGATTATGCGGGAAAAATAGTTTTTGAAGAGGCGCTGGTGGATAATATGTGCATGCAGCTAACCATGCGCCCGCATGAATATGACGTTTTGGTCCTGCCTAATCTTTACGGAGATATTTTATCCGACCTTTGCGCCGGGTTGATCGGCGGCCTGGGGATCGCCCCGGGCGCCAATATCGGCAAGGAGATGGCGGTATTTGAGGCGGTGCACGGAGCCGCGCCGAAATATACCGGCAAGAATAAAGTAAATCCCACGGCAATGATCTTATCCGGAGTACTTTTGCTGCGGCATCTTAAGGAAGACAAAGCCGCGGACCGCCTGGAAGGCGCGGTCAAGGAAGTTTTGGCTGAAGGCAAGGCCGTGACCTACGATTTGAAAGCCGATCGTAACGACCCGACAAGCGTCGGAACGAAAGAAATGGCGGACGAAATAATTCGAAAGATTAAAGCTTAGTTCGTTATCTCGTTATTTCGTTATCTGGTTATCTCGTAAATGCTGAAAGAATTCACTGACTTAGATGCGTGGAAAGAAGCCAGGGTTTTAGTAAATGGCGTGTATAAAGTTACACAGAATGGTTCTTTTTCAAAAGATTACGGGGTAAAAGATCAGGCTCAGCGCGCGGCGGTATCGGTTATGTCTAATATTGCTGAGGGCGTGGCAGGAAAGTCCAGTATTGAATTTATTAGATTTTTAACGATAGCAAGAAAGTCTTCGAATGAATTGCAATCGCTATTATTTGTGGCCTTAGATCAGGAGTACATTGAAAAGGATATATTCGATAGTTTATCCAAGCAAGCAATTAAAGTTTCGCAAATAATTAATGGATTAATAAGGTATCTACAGAAAAAAGGAAAGTAGTTTTTTAATTTTTTCCGAGATAACGAGTCAACGAGATAACGAGTAAACGAATATGAAAATCAGTATAATCGGTGCGGGAAATGTGGGTGGTTTGACGACGATGCGCCTGGCGCAGGAATGCCTGGGTGATATTGTTCTGGTTGATGTTGCCAAGGGGCTGGCGCAAGGCAAGGTTTTTGACCTGGAAGACGCCCGTTCGATCCTGAAATTTAATTACCAGGTCAGCGGTACGGATGATATCCAGGCGATCGCCGGATCGGATATTATTGTGATGACCGCCGGCCTGGCGAGAAAGCCCGGGATGACGCGCGAGGACCTTTTAACTAAGAACGCGCAGATCTTGAAAGACGTATGCCTTAACATTAAAAAACTCGCCCCCAAGGCGATTTTGATCGTGGTTACTAATCCATTGGATGTGATGACTTACCTGGCCATAAAATATACCGGCTTTCCGGCAAAACGGGTGATCGGTATGGGGTCGAGCCTGGATGCCTCCAGGTTCGCCAATCTTATCAGTAAGGAGTTGAAGATTTCCCCTGAAGCCATCGAGGCCTGTGTCATCGGCGCCCATGGCGAGGCAATGCTGCCGTTACCGCGTTTTACCAATGTCAAGGGTGTGA
>JAQUQA010000234.1 GCA_028716305.1 Candidatus Omnitrophota bacterium
AAAAAACGCCAAAGATCTTTCTTTCCCGAAAACCGTTTTAATCACCATCCTCCCCCGGTAATGAACAAGGCAGATGGCCTAAAAGCCATCTGCCGCGTAAAACTACTACCCGGATTATCCAGATACCTCTTAAATTACCAATCTTATTATAATAAGGATTATGCGGGATTTCAAGGAGATTGTTGGGCATTAAAATCTGGGTCGGGTTGTTTACCTATAAGATCTGAGGCGGCCTCCAGCCAGGCATGGTCATTGTATCTTTCTATCCGAAAAAACCAATATTCCGCTCCCCAAAGGAAGATTTTATCTATCCCGTACGAACGCAATTCAAAAAATGACAGCGCAAAACCTTGGGGCCAACAGGTTCGGGATTTCTCCCCCTGATGGACAAGTTGGCCCGGTTCCCATGGCTCTGCCTGGAGCTCCGTGATCCAGATCTCCTTACCGTGGCCCCGCACATTATTTATAATTTTTGTGAAATAACTTTTCCGCTCTTTGGAGGTCGACCAAAAACACATTTTCAGCTCACCGATGGTATGCCCTACCGCAGGATAAACGTTGATCCCTACTATGTCGGCGACCTGGATAGCCTCCTGAAGCGGGTCTCTTGAATAAGCAATACGGGATAAAAAACGCAGGAATTTATTTGGATAGGTGGCGATGTTCACGATCACCGGCCTTTTACCATGATCGACCTTCTTTACTAGCGCGATTTCCTCCTTTAAGAAATCCTTGCCTATCCACCACTCTTTTGGGCCGGCGCGGTTTAAAGGCTCATTCTCCACCTGCCAGTATTCTATCGCGGGTTCATCACTATAGCGGCTGACCGTCTCTTCGATAAACTTTAACGTATGCCCTTTTATTTCTTCGCGGTCGGTTATATCTTTGCCAAATTTTACATTAGATTTAACCCAGCTTGGAATAAAAAATTCCGGCCAGCGGGGCGCTTTCATGCCCACGGTAAGGACGATTTTTATGTTCCGTGCTTTGGCTTTCTGGATCTGCCAATCCAGCTCGCTGAAATCGTATTTCCCCTGCTCTTTTTCGATCCTGCTCCAATAAGCCCCCAAGCGGATAATCCCGGGGTCGATCTCCAGAGTTTTCAAATATACGTCTTTCCAATCCATCCCCAAATATTCACATTGCACCTGGCTAAACGTTACTCCGGTCGAGGCTTCTCCGGCGTAAAGCGAATCGCAAATCAAGAGCATAGAGAGAATCAAAAGGGCGCAATGCCGTATACAGACCCCACCATACCGGGCTCTATCTTTTAGATTTCTTGCCATCTTTCATTATCCGGCTGGGATGCCTTTTTGATCCATTATTTGGAGAAAATCCCCTTCAGGCCTTCTTTTGCTTTATCCAGGGTTTCCTGCACCGCTGTGCCCATCTCTTCCGCGGATTTTCCGGCGATCCCTTTAACGTCAAAATTGGCAAAGTTTCCAATCCCCGCACGTAAAAGGACTTTTTGCAGAATTTGCGCCGCTACCTTAGAAGGATTCGTTACGTTATACAGGGTTTCGTCGATATTAGGATCAAACTCACTGGATTTAACCCCGGCAACTGGGAAATACCCCTTATAGGATACCTTGTTTATCTTCAGGGCCAGCTCGTCTATTTTAACTTCCGGGGGCTTGCCTGTCCCCGGTTTTGGCATAAGCAGAGCCAGAGAATTAACGTTTAGTTTGCCCTGTTCATTCAAAATCAGATTCAATTCCTTGATCTCTAATTTTATCTTGCGCAGATGCACCTGCTTTTTAAAGAATGCCGGTAAATCAAAATCCACATAAACTTCCGGGATATCGGCCAGCACGCGGTCTTTAAAACCCGGCGGGTTATAGATCTTCAGGTTTGAAATTGCAACATTCGGCAGGCCGATATTCAACTTTCCGATATGCACGCCTAAACCACAGGTTTTTTTAATCCCGTGGATCACAATAAATCTGGCCAGGATATTCCGGTTAAAAATAGTGACGATTAGCCCTAAAAGCAAAACCAGCACAACCGCGATCACGATCTTTTTCATTGCCGCCTTCCTTTCTTTTTAATAAATCGTGGCCAAAGATAAATTTCCTAAAGTATGCTTAATTTCCCATAAACAAACTTCTCTGCCAATTTATCTTAGATGGCAAAAAGACACAAGATCCCTTTTCTACTAATTATTGACTTATTTCTATCAGGGTCTTCTTCCCCTAAGGCATAATCTACCCTGCTTAAGCGCAAACCAAAGGTAAACTCTATTTTTTAACCTGAATTTTAGAGATTGATCTGAATGCTCAAACTAGAAGAAACTCGCAACTGAATTCACCTGCAGCAGATGATGAAGTAACGCGTAGAGTGAAGCAAACTTAATTTCGAAACGCCATGTTTTGAAAATAGAAAATCGAAATTTGACCGAATCGAAATCTTCAACAATCAAATCTCGAATTTCGATTCTCTGTTTGATTTTGCCGCAGGCAAAATCAAACTGCCCCGCTTGGACTCGAACCAAGATAGGCAGATCCAGAATCTGCAGTCCTACCGGTTAGACGACAGGGCAAAAATCTCAATTATAGCAACTTAAGTCCTACCGTCCCTGCTCGCCTTCGCTCGCAGGGATTTCGCTATATAAAATCATGCGGTGCTCAAATTAAACGACAGGGCAAAAACTTATATGAGAGTATATCTTGGTTAAAAAACAAAAGCAAG
>JAQUQA010000235.1 GCA_028716305.1 Candidatus Omnitrophota bacterium
CAGTGACTTTCTAATCTTAACCGCCGCTGCCGGACAGACTTCCTGGCAGCAGAAGCAGGCGATACATTTAGAATAATCAAAAACCGGCTTGCCTTTTTTCATCCGAATGGCCTTATTCGGACAGGCCTTAACGCAAGTGGCGCAACTTACGCAATTATCATATTCGATACAGGGAAAATACCTGATCAGCTTCAATGCCAATTTCACGATCGGCTTGGGGATCTTATTGGCCAAAGATGCCCCGGTATCCGGCAGTAAAAACGGAGCACCGATTACCTCTTTAAGTTCCTCTCCGAGAATATCGATCTTTTCCAGTTCACCGTTTCCCAGCCCCCGGGCAGCCGCTTCTTTAGTGCTTAAGACATCAAAGGGGTCTACGCCGGCAATCCTGGCCATGACCGCGTCCAATGCCACGCCGTCCGCGCCGGCCATGAATAAACCCGTTTGGCGCAATTTTCCGCAGGTCCCCGGCCCGCTGCCTTCCATCGCGACAACAGCGTCGATGATATTCAAAGACGGCTTAGCGCTGGCATAGATCTCCGCCAATACTCTGGCAAATTCAACAGGATAAACGTGGCTCTTGTGCAGGTGCAGCTTTTGGCCGCAAGAGACTAACCCAAAGAGGTTTTTCAGCGCCCCGGTCAAAAGCATAAAACCATGGGTTTTAAACTTGGGGATATTCACCAGGTGGTCACACTCGTCAAGACAGGCCGGAAAGGCGAATTTTCCCTTTTGCTGCCTCCCGGAGAACCTGACCAAACGCACGTTCTCCTCTTCGGCTATTTTTTTCATTCCGCTAGTCTGGTAGACCCGGTCAATATCTTCAAAATGCCCGCCGAAAACGCTGGGCCCATCCCCTATGGTAATCTCGCAATCGATCTGTTTTAACAGCCTGATCACCGCGCGCACTACTTCCGGATGAGTGGTTATGCCGAATTCCGGCTCTTTAGGCAACAAGAGATTCGGCTTTATTAAGACCCGGCTGCGCGGTTTGATAAAACCAGAGATCCCTCCCAAAAGCTCAATTGCCCTGGCAACCGAACGGTAAACCTCGGTGGGTTCATAGCTGCTGCATTTAACTAAGGATACGCTGCTCTTCATTCTAAAGAAAAAAACCTTTTCGCATTATCCGAGGTAGCTTTAACTACCTCCTCTATACTGATCCCCTTCTGGGCGGCGATCTCTGCGGCGACAAAACGGACATTCAACGGTTCATTACGCCTGCCGCGTAAACCTTCCGGAGAAAGATAGGGCGCGTCGGTCTCCAGGAAGATCCTCTCCAGCGGCGCGATTTTTACGATTTCCCTTAAATCCTGGGCCTTTTTGTAAGTAATGTTGCAGGTGAAAGAAAAAAATAAACCCAGCTCCAGGAATTTTTGTAAAGATACCGCATCACCGCTGAAACAGTGTAAAACCCCTTTAAGCGGAAGATTCCTTTTAAGCACCTCAAGGGTATCTTCGTGCGCCTGGCGGCTGTGAATAACCAGAGGCAATCCTTTTTGTCTTGCCAAATCAAGCAAGGCCTCGAAACAACGCAGCTGGTTATCTTTTTTTGAATAATTCTTGCAATAATCCAGGCCGATCTCTCCGACAGCCACAACCTTGTCTCTATCGGAAAGTTCTTTTACCTGATCCAGTTGTTCCTGATTGAAACCATCGGCTTCATGCGGATGGATCCCTATCGCGGCATAGATAAAATCATATTTCTCCGCCAGCTGCAGCGAGGCAAGGGAAGATTGCAGGCTTGAGCCCACGTTGATGATATACTCCAGGCCTTGTTCCCGCGAGGCACGGATCAATTGGTCACGGTCCTGATCGAACTCCGGAAAATCCAGATGGCAGTGCGTATCGATCAGGCCTTTTATCGCTGGGTTGTACATAATTGCGTATTGCGTAGTGCGTATTGCGTATTGCGTAAAAAAGGGATTTAATTCGCTTTGGTATCGATGCGGGGAAACAAAGGCGCGCCTTTGGCCACTGAATCTCCCCCGATCTGTTTGGTGATGGCCTCGGCAGTGCCGGGCATAAATGGGTATAATTGCCGGGCGATCTCTCTGATCGTCTCGGCCAACAGCCGGATAAAGGCCTTGAGTTCTTCGTCTTTATTTTCCTTGGCCAGGTTCCACGGCTTCTTATCCTCGATGTATTTATTTGCCTTGCCGATCAATACCCAGATCTTTTCCAGGGCCTGGCTGAAATTAAAATCCGCCGCCGGACCCAGCGCCAGGCCGATCTGCTGGCCTAAGCCGGCAATCGCCTCCTGGATTTCCCTGGCCCTCTCTTCGGAGCGCGCCTCGGCCTGCGGCACCGTGCCCTGATAATACTTTTCGACCATGGTCAGGGTCCGATAAAGCAAATTTCCCAGGTCATTAGCCAGATCGAAATTGAACCTCTTGACGATCGCTTCCTGGGAAAAATTACCGTCCAGGCCAAAGGGAACATCCCGCAGAAGAAAATACCTGTAGACGTCTATCCCGAACTTATCCACCATCTCCAAAGGTGAAACCACGTTACCCAGTGATTTCGACATCTTCGTATCCGCGAGCAACCACCAGCCATGGGCAAAAATAGTCATCTTCTTCGGCAGCTCTATGCCCAAGGCATGCAGCATTGCCGGCCAGTAGACCGCGTGCTGACGCAGGATATCCTTGCCGATCAGATGGA
>JAQUQA010000236.1 GCA_028716305.1 Candidatus Omnitrophota bacterium
GGTCGGGCCCATCAGGGCCCTCTTGGAATCGACTATCTTGTAATACTCCGAAACAAAATTCGTGGTTTCGTCAATGTCCCATTTGTGGCGCAGGCGGATGAGATATCTTTCGAAAACCTTTGGCACGTTCACATCTTCCTGGTTTACATCATCAGACTTATCGCGTTCCTGCGTGTAATACAATTTAAAATCACCCTTGCCGTAATTCACGGTATCGTAGTTCGTGGCAAGCCCTTCGGCTACGCCGAAATTACTGCGGTAATCAAGATAGATCCTGCCCTTGAGGTCTTCGGTAAGCTGGTACCGCCAGGCGGTAAGCAAGAACGGCCCCCACTCCTTGCTGGTTCCCGGCATCAGCTGCACGCGCATCAACGGGTCTTTCAGGCTGTGGTTATACCGCGGGATGTTCATCAGCGGGGCCTTACCGATATAGACCGTATTGTCCTTTATCTGCACCTTGTCGCCGGGGAAAAAATTTACCTTCTTTTGTTTCATCCTCCAATGCGGATCCCTGAAATTGCAGGTGGTCAGATACCCCCGGTAAGAGACAAACTCCCTGTCGCTGACCTTGGCCAGCTTCTGGGAAACCCCGTAAAAAGGATTGGACTTAAAACCGCACTCGTAAATGATCCCCTTCTTTGTCTCGAAATTATAGGTCATCCTTTCGCCCTGGATCAGCCCGCTGGTATCTTCCAGCCGGATCCTGCCCTCTGCCCGGCATTCTTTGGTCGCCGAATTGAGGGTAAGTTTCTCGCAGGATAACTTGCTTCCTTTATAGACCACGATGACGTTGCCTGAGGCGCTGAACTCCTTGCTTTCCGTGGAGTATTCTACGGTGTCCCCGTTGACAATGATCGGCTGCGGCCCCTCTTCCTCCGGGGTCTCCGGCTTCTCAGCGGGGGCCAATTCCGGCAAAGAAATGGCCAGGCATGGCTTCGCGAAAAAAGATAATAACAGCGCGGACCCAAGCAAGAAGGATTTAATATTGATCTTAGAAATCATTATTTTTGGGGGATCTTTTTGTAATCTTCCAGAAACCTGGCTATGCCGATATCGGTCAAGGGGTGCCGGATCAGTTGCTCGATGACCGCGAAAGGTATTGTGGCGATATCCGCCCCGATCTTTGCCGCATCTGCCACGTGCAAAGGATTGCGAATCGAGGCGACGATAATTTCCGTCTTAAAACCATAATTGCGAAAAACGGTCTTGATCTCGCTGATCAGCGAAATACCGCAAGCAGTGATGTCGTCAAGTCTTCCGATAAAAGGTGAAACGTAGCTTGCCCCGGATTTTGCCGCCAGTATTGCCTGCGGCAGGGAAAAACAAAGAGTTACATTGGTCCTGATCCCTTCTTGAGAAAGGATCTGCACCGCCTTGAGCCCCTCTTTTACCAGGGGGACCTTGATCACGATATTCTTGGCGATTTTACTAAGTTGACGGGCCTCCTCGCAGATCTTTCGCGACTCCAGGCTGATCACCTCCGCGCTTACCGGGCCGCTGACCAGAGAGCAGATCTCCTCCAGGATGGCCTTTGCCGGCTTGTTTTCGCGGGCGATCAGCGTGGGATTTGTGGTCACTCCGTCAATCACACCCAGGCCGGCCGCTTCTTTAATTTCCCTGACATTTGCCGAATCGATAAAAATCTTCAAAGTTAAACCAATCCTTTTTCTTTAACCAGAATACCCGCGCCGATCAAACCCGCGTCACTGCCGAGCTCGGCCTTGAGGATCGAGAGATGTTTTGCCTGGATGGGCATCGCCTGGCGATAAACCGTCTTTCTTACTTCGTCAAAAAGGATCTTTCCGGCATTTGCCACACCGCCTCCGATAACCACGCACTCCGGGCTAAGCAGGTTAACCATTCCCACCAACGCCACTCCCAAGCGCCTGCCCACCTTAAGCCAGATCTTAATTGCCTTTTGATTCTTTGCCTTGGCCAGCGAGCTCAACTCCTCCAGGCTGATATTACGCCTGAATACTTTTCTTGCCTCTGCTTCGATCCGATGGTTACCGATATAAACTTCCAGACAGGCATTCCCTCCGCAATTACAACGCGGCCCGGATTCGTTGATTGGGATATGCCCGGCCTCTCCGGCAGCAAATGTCTCGGCCCGGAAAAGCTTACGGTTGATAATCACTCCGGAACCTACCCCGGTGCCCAGGGTAAGGCAGATGGCGTTTACCGCACCGCGCGCGGCACCCAGCCTGAATTCCCCCAGGGACATCAGGTTCGCGTCATTATCCAGATAAACCTTAAGGCCGGTACGCTTTTCCAGGATGGCCTTTAAACCAACATCTTTCCATCCGGGGATATTCGGAAAATAATGCACCAATCCTTTTTTCACATCGATCGGGCCGGGTAAACCCAAACCAACGCCTAAAATATTCTTTTTTGAAAGATCGTGTGTTTGAATAAAATTATCGATTGAATCGGCGATTGCGCCGATCAGGCTTGCCGGTTTCTTGAAGGCCTGCGTGGAAAGGACCTCTTTGGAGAGGATATGGAACCTTAAATCCAGTAAAGCCAGTTTCAGGTTTGTCCCGCCAAGATCTATAGTAATGATGAATTTACCGGTCATAGGGAATTATTTTAGCCTAAAGTTATTTTCTTTGCAAGCAAAAATTATTTC
>JAQUQA010000237.1 GCA_028716305.1 Candidatus Omnitrophota bacterium
GAAAATTTTTTAAGCCTCAAGTTTTCCCTCGGCCGCCTGATCCGCACCAGCGGCCAGATCAACCCTCCAAAATACCGCGATACCAGTTCAATGGTAAAAATGCTGATCCTGGCAAATCCCACCAATGACCTGGATTCGGCTTACTCCGAAGGGCATTTTATCAAGTCCCAGTTTGACCGTAAGCGTAATTTCGTCAAGATCGATTTTAAGTCGACCCAGATCGAAACTATATATGTAAAAAAGAACCTGCGTGATTATGATATCGTGCATTTTGCCGGGCATTGCGAGTATGACTACCACGATGTTACTAAGAGCGGATGGGTCTTGAGTGACGGCCGGTTCACCACCCAGGATATCCTTTCATTGAGCGAAAGCCTGTCTTTGCCGAGCCTGGTTTTTTCCAATGCCTGCCATTCCGCCCAGACGCCGCAGGATATCGCCCAGAAAGATTACCAGCAAAAGACTTACAGCCTGGCCGCGGCATTTTTGTTTTCAGGGGTGAGGCATTATATCGGGGCCGCCTGGAAGGTCGAAGACAACGTCAGCCAGCGTTTTGCCAGGGAATTTTACGAACAGCTCTTTAGCGGAAGGTCTGTGGCCGAATGCATGCGCCTGGCCCGTCTTGAGCTGGTCAAAGAGTACGGGGTTTCCAGTGTCTCCTGGGGGAGCTATCTTTTGTACGGCGACCCGAACTTCGTTTTTTTTAGAAAAAATCCGCCAGCCTTGCCGTTGAAAGCGCGCAAGGGTATTTTTTTCAAGGCCGGGCCGCTTTTCAGGCGGGCGGTGTTTTTAGCGGTGCTGGCCGTGTCGGTGTATATCCTGGCGCATCTGCCCAGTATCGATCCCGGGACGTACGTCTTGTTTTCAAAATCCCGCGCCTTATTTTTAAAAGGGGACAACGATAAATCCCTGGAACTTTCCCGGCGGATCATCGAACGCGATCCGATGTTCCTGCCCGCGTACCAATTGCTTGCCGATACCTTTCGCAGGACGGGACAGCGTCAGAATGCCCTGAAGTATTATTTTGCATATCTGATGCATGCCGGAAAAAAAGGCGACCAAAAGGCGATGGCCTCGGCTTATAACGGTATTGCCTGGACGTATCATTTGTCCGGTGAATATGAGCGGGCCTTCGAATTTTATCAGCAGGCCATTTCATTGAGCAGGAAAAACCGCGACCCGCTCAATGAAGCGGCGGCAATGGAGAAACTGGCAGTCTGGTACATCGATAGAGGGGAATATGACCAGGCGCTGGAGCTTTTGACCAAATCTTCGGAGATCAACCGGGAACGTATCCGCATCGCCGAACACAGGTATAACCTGGCTTGTGATTATTTCGACATGGGCCTCATTTTCGTGAACAAAGAAGATTTTTCAGCGGCGAAGTCTTTCTACAAAAAGAGCCAGGCTTTATTCGAGCGGATGAACCTCGCGCATGAATTAAGTGATTGTTATTTTAACCTGGGGGAGATATATCTATACGAGAAGGAATATCAGCAGGCCATGGAAAATTATCAGCGCGGCCTGGCGATTGACCGCGCCCAGGGGAATTTACTCAATTTTGCCGGAGATTTTTGCATGATCGGTGAGTTATACGAGGAGATGGGTGACCTGCAAAAAGCGGAAGAATATTACGAGCAAGGGCTGCAGGCGGCAAAAAAAATCGAATCCCTCCCCGAGATGGCCTGGAGCTACCATGACTTGGGCAGGTTGTCCAAGAAGCAAAAAAAATTTTCCCAGGCCAGAGAGTATCTGCGCCTGGCCCAGGCGCTTTATCTGCAGATGAAACTCCCGGATTATGAGCTGATCCGAAAGGAACTGGCGGGGCTTTATAATTAGGTTATTGGTTGGCCTGGGTGATCCCGGGGCCCGAGGCCTGGTGGACGATTTGTTCCGGGTAATGGCGCTCGATCGCCACAAGGCGGTCATCCGCGAATTTCAGGTAATAACCTTCATGGGCGAAAAATACCGGGAAGATAAAAATAGTAAAAGCCCTTAGGCGGTTAATCCGGTAGATCCAGAGGTTGCCTTTTGCGGAGATTTTGTCGGGTTCCCCCAGCAACAGGCATGTTTCTTCTTTGCTTGCCCCGGGGGTGAGTTTTAACTCGCGCAAAGCGGTTTTTCTTTCTTCGCTTAAATCCGGATGTTCCTGGATATATTTCTCCGCGTCTTCCTTCATGGCGGTGATATCTTCGATATACATCTGTTGATTACGGAAATCCTTGATTATTTCGATACTGCTTTTTTTGCCGAAGCCGGCGCTGGAAGTTTTTTCAGTACGGTTAAAGGCATCCAGTTCATTATAACTGGCGGCGGTGGGGATAGAGCAGCCGGTGAGCGTCAGTAGTAATAAGAAAAGAAGTAATTTTTTCATGATGATATTTTAGGATAGATTGGGTGTTGTGACAAGGGTTTTATTCGTGCCGAGTATTACGAACCACGAACCACGAACCATGAACCACGGGTAAAACCTGCGTGGTTCGTGGTCCTTGGTACGTGGTCCGTGGTACGATGAAATAGCTTTTGACTTTGCTTTTCCGGAATAGTATCATAAATCGTGTTTTATTTGAAAATCTTAAATGCGAAAGAAGGATTTTATGAGCAGGAAAAATAAGATAAATAGCAG
>JAQUQA010000238.1:0-1371 GCA_028716305.1 Candidatus Omnitrophota bacterium
GCAGAGTTCGAATCCCGGGGTGCGCGAGATCGGATCATGCATGAACATTACACCTAATCTGCCGTCGTATTCTTTTAGCAGAAAATCCAACTCTTGCGACAGTTGTCTTAATTCTTCGGCGGCGATCAAGGAGCAGGCAGAAAGCTTTTCCTGGCTGCCTGAGGTGTGTTTAGGAAAAGCGGTAGCGGCGATCGCATCACTTAATGGCTGCAGGAAAGCGGGATTACCCGGAGCGAAGAGCCACCTGATCATTGCCAAAATCCGATAAAGCCGGTTTAAAAGATACCTGCCAAAGGATACGCCTTTAAACCTTATCCTGGAATCCCCCTCTGTTTCGACAAGCAGGTTCGGCCGGCAGACCGCAGCAGCCACAGTGCGATTGGGGATTACCGGAAGCATCATTGCCGCGACATCACTGATCTTCGTAAAATCATTTGGCTCTGCCGCATAAGTGCGCACGCGCAAAAGGTCGCTCAGCCCGGCCCCCACTTCCACGTCTAAATGCAATTTACCTAGGTTTAACGGATGCATCAGGTTTTCCGCGGAAATCAGGTAAGCAATATTCTCCAGTGTCATCCTGGTTTGCCCTTCGACATCGCCGATTTTAACGGTTTCCTCCCCGCGGATCGAGGCAGTGCCGGAAATAAACAACCACCCGATCCAGCGTTGACTCTCTCCGGAGGCGATATCCCGGGATCTCCTGCGCAAGAGAACAACTTTCGCCCTTTCAAACTTGGGAGTGGTTTTTTCTTTGAGCCCCAGGACAGCCTCTCCCTCGAGCATCCTTTTAGTATAATCATGGGCGCTTCTCTGCAGGAGATTAACCACGCCGCCGATAACCACATCCCTGCGTCTTCCGACATCCAAGGCAATGAATTCAATAATCACTCCACCGCAATCCATGCCGATCCCGGTAGCTGCCGGGTAGCCGCGTTTGGAAAAGTCCGCTTTCTGATACCTGATTGAGCGGACATCGTTAAAAATCTGGTATTTTTGTTTTTTACCGTCCTCGGTATACCCAATGATATCCTCGATGTAATTCCATTGCCGCATCACATCGGAAAACTTAAGCTTTTCTGCGGAAAGAATCCTCTCCATCCTGGCAAAGGCGGCCTGTGAAGCCTCCAGGGTATCCTCCTTGGAATCATCGCTCAAGCCTCCGGCGTAAACCCATCTTAAACCGTCATGGCTAACTACCGCGTAACGGATACCTTCTGCTTCCTTGTATTCGATGTTAACCTTGTCTTCTTGTTTAGGACGAATAATGACGCACTCCACCGCAACCAGGGCGTCTTTTAAGGGTGGTTGAGCGATAAAGCTCGGGGTAGGAACAGAGTCGCCGAACATCTCGGCCAAAGCCGCCATCAGCCG
>JAQUQA010000238.1:1471-2617 GCA_028716305.1 Candidatus Omnitrophota bacterium
ATCCCCGAAGCGAAATTGCTGAGTTTCTCCCAGCTGCCCCGGCAATTCCTGCCGATGACGCTTCCGTCGTGCAGCACGATGAAATTAAAGCTGGATTTCCAATCGGGAAATACAGCCTTGACCATGAGACCGCTCTTTGTCGGAAAGTGTTCGGTGATTCTGAGACTTTCGAAACTGTGCATGGCGACCTCCTTTTGGTTTTCTGATCAATAGCTGAGTTTGCCTGACCTTCAGGACTGATTTCTCTGAAAGAACCTGCAGCTTCTGCATCAAGGGCAACTCTGCATCTTGGGCAAAATTCTGTTTTAGTAATGTCCAGGTTTTCCGGCTCCTCGGAAAAATACATGACGCAGGTTTCCCGGTTACAATGCCCCAACCCCAGTAAATGCCCGATTTCATGTAAGGCATTTTTGAAATTACGCGCAAAATCAAAACCAAGCCTGAACGGAGAGGTAAAGGCGGCCCCGGCAGCCGCATAGGCATAGCCAAAATGTGATTCCGGTTCATTGGTCCTGCCGCAGCGAACTACCACATCGGCATCGGTTACTACCAGAACCATGGTTTCTTCTTTTCTGGCCATTTGCCTGGGAAGGACCAAACTGCCGCTTGCTTCGTCTGCGCTGACATATTCGTAAACTATGCCGAACCTGCTTCCCAGAGAGGCCAGAGAAACCGCAGGCGCCACTTCAACAACTAAATTCAGGCTTTGCGGCAGGTGTTCAGCGAAATAACGAACAAGCTCATTTAGCTGCGGGAGATACCTCTCTTGCGGGAAGCTCCAGGCAGGGATGATCTTCAGACGGGAAATAGGAATAGAGGAATCGTAGCCCTGCCCTTTTTGCAGAGAAGAACTCTGGACCCTGCCTGCAGGAAAACCATTACTTTCTCCGGAGAGAGAAACGGCTAATTCCCTGGCCCGGGCAAGCAGGTCGCGGGACTCATGCAATAATCTGCGTTCGGCGCGGGTAAGGTTTTTCCTTCTGGAGTGCTGAGCGAATTCTCTTACCAGAGTTGCGTACTCCTCCAGATGGGTAATCTGCTCATGCACCACATCCACATCCGTAGTTGTATCCAGGATATCGCCAATTCCTTTCAGGTATTCAACTGTAAAGAGCGAAGATTCTTCTTCAGCGGCCGGCGCGGCAA
>JAQUQA010000239.1 GCA_028716305.1 Candidatus Omnitrophota bacterium
TGGATACCTTTACTATGTTTTTGAATACTCCGTGGCTGACTATGTCGTCTTTAACCTCTAAAATGCCATTGACTAAAAGCTTGGGCAGGCCGGTGATGGCGTCTATAACGCTGCTGAGCAATCCTGAGAGCAGCGACTCATCCGAGGAAGTCGAAGTTGTCGACGAACTCGTTGAGGTCGATAAGGCTAAAGATCCGGCTGAATCCAAAGTTCCTCCCCTCCAGTGGGGATTTACAAAAACCGTTATTTTACCAATTTCAGACTGGACGGATTCGCAGACTTCAACGGTGGTTGTAGTTGCAGTGCTAGTGGCAGTACCGGTGGGTTCGACGATTTCCATGTGGCATTGAGTAGTAGTGCCGTTAAATGGCTCTAAAGCCATACCAATGACTCTGCCCGCTTCCGTGGCTTTCATTGCAAAGCCCGGAATAGAAGAAGCGGACGTCAGATAATCGCCGATTGCAATCGGTCCGTTTTCAAGGGAAACCTTAACCGGTACGCGACCTACCAGAGACAGCAAGCGCGTCGGTATCTCGCTGGGATTTTCCCAGTCCTCTAAAATAATACCAGGTTCAGTGGAAATCACGCCCACGAGATTGTTATCGTATCCCCGCGTGCTTTTTTCCAAACTAAGCTTAATTTGAGAGGAAGTCGCGCTAACAACATCGCCCGGCTCTATGGTTGTATCCAGTACGGGATACTCTTCTGCCACATCGAAGGCTGAAATACTGCCGGTCTTTCCGTAGTAATAGTAAGAATAAACTGAATTCCAATAAACGCCCGACGTTCCGAGAGAACCGGTGTTGGCGCTCAAAGGAGTAAGGTTTCCGCTAACAATGGCATTCCCCCTCACGTCCAGGGCCGCGGTAGGCGAAGTCGTCTTAATGCCGACGTTTCCTGTTGTGTTGAATATTATATCTGACGTCCCTCCTACGTGCAGCACGCCCAAGGGCGAATCCGTTCCGATCCCCACGTATCCGCCTCCATCCGCCAAAAGAACATTGCCCTTCCCCGCGTCCGTTGTCGAGCGAAGCACGAGGTTTCCGTAAGAAGCATTGGAACCGTAAATAGTGCTGACCATTAATTGTCCCGACGCATTAATATTCATAATCTCTCGGTATCCGCTCATTGTTGCCGCTGATATTGTTATAGAATACAGCGTCGCCGATGCCGTTCCGTTTGTCGACAGGAAGGTTCCCTTATATCTCAAATACCTGTCGCCGTCGTTGCTTGAACTGATTGTTTCTCCGGTGGCTGTAGAGTAGTAGGTGTCGGAAGTGCCGTCGGGGCCGAGATAGCTCCAAGTGTTAGCATCATTGTTGGTTGCAATCTGGAACTTAAGCTCGGTTCCGCTTGGCACGTTAGCTGCAAAAGATATCGTAGAGAAGTTCGATGCCTGACCGAGGTCGTAGGTGGGAGAGGTGTAGTATCCTGAAGAGTAATAGCCTCCGTATCTGTAGAAATATTGGGAGCTATTGCCGTACATAGCGTAAAGATATCCGTTGCCGTAAGTCATGGCTCCTCCGTAATGTACTATTTGCCCGGTTGAAGTCATAGTTGTCCAGGAATTAGTAGCGGCATCGTAGCGGTAGAAAGTGTTGGTATTATTTCCCAGGAATCCGTATATGTAACCATCATTGCCGGCTTCAAGGTCGCCTCCGTAGCGGAAGTTGCCGGGAGCGGAAGCCATTTGGGCCCAGGCGTTTGAAACAGTATCGAATCTGTAAAAAGTCGTTGTGTTGTCGCCTTTGGTCATATAGAGGTAATCTCCAGATCCGGGGTAAGCCAAACCTGAGCCTGCATTAACCGCTATTCCTGAAATCGTTGTCCATGAGTTTCCGGAGATTGAGTAGCGGGCAAAACCAGTACCGCCGCCACCTTGCGTGCCATATATATAGTCCCCTCCCGTCCAAACCAAGCTTGCACTCACACTAGCGGTGTAAGAGAAATCCGTCATCGTATCCCAATTGTTACCTGATATGGAATAACGGTAGAAATTCGCGGTGCTATTGCCCCTTAGAGCATATATGTAATCCCCTCCCGTCCAAACGAGATTGTTTCCAGTGTGTTGGGTTGCGCCGGTAATGTCTGTCATATCAGCCCAGGAATTGCCGGAGATAGAATACCTTCTAAAGGTCTGGGTATTGCCGCCCATGAGAGCGTATATGTAATCTCCTCCTCCCCAGGCGATACCTGATCCGTGAGAAACGGCAACTCCGGTATTAGTTAGCCCTCCCCAGGTATTCTTGAAAGCAATTGAAACTCTTCCTGATTCGTTTTGTCCAATAACTTCCGTGCTTTGCAAGGTGCCGGCGGAAAAATCGGTAGCAGTATTCTTTATTAAATCTAAGGGGTCTGTAGCGTAAAAACGGTGATGACCCGCCGCCGTGTATGTCTGGGTACCGGAATAATCCGAATAAACGAATATAATTTCGTGCAGCGTCGCCGATGCCGTTCCGTTTGTCGACAGGAAGGTTCCCTTGTATCTCAAATACCTGTCGCCGTCGTTGCTTGAACTGATTGTTTCTCCGGTGGCTGTAGAGTAGTAGGTGTCGGAAGTGCCGTCGGGGCCGAGATAGCTCCAAGTGTTAGCATCATTGTTGGTTGCAA
>JAQUQA010000240.1 GCA_028716305.1 Candidatus Omnitrophota bacterium
ATAAGAAGGCGCAGGCCGCCCAGGAAGCGGTTGTTTCGGCGCCCGCTGACCCCGCCCTTATACCTGCTGGCACCGGCCTATCCGATCAGGAGATTAAAACAAAAGAGATCCTGGGTGAATTCCGGAAGCCGGCCAATTCCTTGTGGACCCCGGTGATCATCATTGTCGTACTTCTGTTGATCATACTTTTTAGCTGGTTAGCCAGCCGTTTTTCTTTTGTCTTTCTGGAAAACCTGACGAGAAATGAAGCGCTGGTCAGGGCGCCTTTTAGAAATAACCGGAATTTAGGGAACTCTCTTTTTATTTTTTCCCTGGCAATCCTGTTAATTTTTCTGGCGATCTTCGGGATAATTTTCTTTTTATGTTTCAACTCTCTGAATGAACTGGGGGTTTTTGCCGACGGGACAAAACCGGGGATCAAGACGGTTATCTGGGGCTGTTTTCCGTATTTCCTCATCTCGCTGGCGGTGCTCATGCTGATGATGTTCTACGGATTCCTGATGAATAACTTTATCGTGGCGGTCATGTATAAAGATAAAACCGGCCCGATGCGTGCCTGGAAAAATTTCTGGGCGGTGTTTAACCCGCACAAAGGGGAATTTATCAAATACTTTTTCATTAAGGCAGGCCTGAGCATTGCCGCGGCATTCATTTACGGCATGCTTTGCATAGTCGCTTATCTTGGGCTGCTGCTTCCGGGAGGCCTGATCGCATTAATCGCTTATCTTTTATACTTACTGGTTCCCGCGGGGCTGCATCTGGCTTATTTTATCACGCTGGGGATTGTTTTAACGCCGGTGGTCCTGCTTGTTTTGTATTGCCTGCTCTGTTTGAACCTTCCTTTTGCGGTGTTTTTGAGGACATTTAGCCTTAAATTCCTCGCGAGACTGGAGGGGCGTTATAATTTATTTGTGTATAATTAAAGAATTACCGGATTAATTAAAACTCAAAACGTAAAACGCAAAGCGCAAAACCGAAACGTAAAATTCAGCTTTAAGTTATAAGTTATAAGTTGTAAGTTGTAAGCTTAGGTTTTTTTAAGTTTTTCGCTGAACACTGAACACCGAACGCTAAACGAAACTTATTGTCTTAAGATTCAGTATTTTAACAAGGAGGCAGGTGATGAAATGCGCCAACCATCCGGAAAAAGATGCGGTTTCGATTTGTAATCATTGCGGTAAGAGCATTTGCCCGGATTGCCAGATTATGCTGAAAAATGAATCATATTGCCTGCAATGCCAGGGTTCCGGCGCCGAACAGGCAAAGAAACAGAACCGTTCTCCGGCGCTGGCCGCGATTTTAAGTTTTATCGTTGCCGGATTGGGGCAGTTTTATAACGGCCAGCCGGGTAAGGGGATCGCGATATTCTTGACCGCCTTTTTGGTCATCCCCTGGTTCTTTGGTATTTACGACGCTTACGCAACGGCGAAGAAAATTAATCAGGGTAAGATCGTGGTAAAAAATCAGCCCGGATGCCTGATTGCCTTTGTCGTCTTCTTATGCCTATCCATGTTTTTCGTAGTATTTCTCGGCATGCTCGCGGCCATCGCCGTACCTAACTTTCTTTTAGCCCGGGTGAATGCCAATGATGCCGCGGCGGAAAGCAGGGTCAAGATGATCTCTGCCGCCATCGAATCATATAAAAGCGTAAACGGCGAATATCCCGCGGAGCAAAGCAGCATGACCGGGACGCAGCCGCCTTTCTTAAGCGGAGAATATTTCAGCGCGAAGCAATTCGGGCACGTCTTCTCGGTTGAATTCAGGCCTGACGGATACAAAATTTCCGCCCACCCCGAAGATTGCGGTGTCACGGCAATGAAGATCATTGAAATGCAGTCAGGGGGCAAGCTGTCCAGTCAGCCCTGCAGGGAAAAGGAGTGATAGTTCACTATCCCCTCGGCCAAAGAATTAAACAGGGGGGCCTCGGGATAAATTCGCACATACAACTTACTCATGCTGGCGCATTCGTAAGTTGTGTGCTCATTTAAGATCCCTCGGTTCCATAATTAAACAGGGGGGCCTCGGGATAAATTCGCACATACAACTTACTCATGCTGGCGCATTCGTAAGTTGTGTGCTCATTTAAAGGAGAAGAGGATGAAAAAACTTTGCTGTTTGTTGCTGGCTTTTGTTTTTCTCGCCGGAATACAGGTTTTGTTTGCCGATACCGTTACCTTAAAATCCGGCCAGGTGATCGAAGGCAAAATCGTCGAACGCACAGCGGATGTGGTCAAGGTTGATTTTATGGGCGTGGAAATGGCCTACTTTATGGATGATATCGCCGAGATAAACTCGGAGGAGGTTGCCGCCGGAACCGCCGAGAAGGCCGGTGCTTCTGCGCAGGCCGTTGAAAAAATTGCCGCTGCGCACGAGGTTGCGCAAAATGAAGCTCCTTCCGATCCGGCAGTAAGAGTTAAAGAAGAGATAGCAGTTGAGCGCAAGATGGAAGCTGTTCCCGCGGGCAGAGAACCTGCGGCAACCCTGGATGACCGGCAGGTAAAGACCGCGGCCATAGCGGCTATAGGCGGGATTATTGCGATCATCTTCCTCGCCACGTTGATCTATGTTTATTCATCACTTTGTCTTTATTTTATCGCCCGTAAGAC
>JAQUQA010000241.1 GCA_028716305.1 Candidatus Omnitrophota bacterium
GATAAATATCCGGCTCTCTTTTAAAGAAATACGCCGTGAAAAATAATGCCGCCATTAACGCGGCACGCACCACCGGCGTGGAGGCCCCGGTGAGAAAAGCATAAACCGCCAGGGCCGGCAGAAGAATAATGATCCGGGGCCTTCTGGGGATGCCTGCCGCCTTAAGTAAGAAATTCAGGGCAAACGCGATGATCCCGACGTTAAAACCGCTTACCACCAGGATATGCACGGTGCCGGTCTTAATCATGGCCCGCTCGAGGCCGCGCGGAATATTCGATCTTTCTCCCAGCAGCATCGCCTCTACTATGCCCAGGGAGGATGCCTGCAGCCGCCGCCGCAGGAGCCGGCGCAGCCCGGCCTTAAAATACAAGGCGGCCTCTTTAAGCAAATTACCCCTGTGCCTGGCCAGCCTTAAGACACCGCTGGAGGAGCGGGCGAAAAAAACTCCGCTGATCCCCTGAACCCGTAAATAATTCTTGTAACCGGGGCTACCCCTGAAAAAGGCCTCCCGCAGGCGCCCCTTTATCACCAGTTCCTGCGCGTAAGCCGGCGGGGGAACCAGGGGCCCGCTTAAACGAACTGCAAGTTTGCCGCAACAGGCATCTTCCTTCCGGCCGCAGCGGATCGATCGGCAATCCATTACAAAAAGCCAGCAGTTATTTTTTATCTGCGGGTCGCTGGCAACCACCCCCTTAAGCGTGCAAAAATTATCGTTGCCGGAATAAATGTAGTTTTTGATGTGGTTTGCCCCAAGGAGCTGGGAGTTTTTCAGGAAAACCGCTCCCAGAAAGAAAAATATAAGGCAGAGGCAGAGATCAAAAAGGCCTTTGTTTTTTCGGTTAAGCAAGGCCGCCGCTCCCATCCCGCAGCAAAGCAGAAAAACAATAAAAAACGGCAAAGGGATTTTTTCGCAGGTAAATATCCCCAGGCAAAAACAGCCGATCAACAGGCAAAACGGCTGCCTGATCATTCTACGCTAAAGAAATCTTTGATCCGAAAAAACTTTTTTCCTCCCAGGCCGCGGATCTCCTGCAATTGATCAACCAGAAGGAACCTCGTATTGGCCTTGCGGTAATCGATGATCCTGCGGGCGAGCTTTTTCCCGATGCCGGGAACGGCCTCCAGCTCCGCCTCGTCCGCCTGATTAAGATTGACCTTAAGCGGTTGTTCTCCCGGGCAGATAAAACTCTTGACCGGGGCATAACGTTTGGCCAGGAAATTTATTCCGCTGCCGCATAAAGCCACGATAGCCAAAAACAGGATTACCTTGCGCTCTTCCCCCGTAAAATTAAACATTTTTCCCCTCCTACTATATTTGACGCTGGAATGGGGAAAATCTAACAAAAAAAACGCCCATCTCAAATGGGCGTTTTAAAAAGAAGTTGCTTTTTTATCTTAAACTACCAGATTAACCAGCTTCCCAGGGACGTAGATAAACTTTTTCGGGGGTTTGTTCTGCAGCCAGGCGCCTATCGCGGGGTCTTCCAGGATCAATTCTTTAAGCCCGGATTCAGATATATCCGCGGCCACCTCCAGCTTGGCGCGCACCTTGCCGTTCACCTGCACCACCACGGTAATTTGCGACTCAACCAGCAGTTTTTCATCGTATTGCGGCCAACCGGCCTGCAAGATACTCGTCTTGTTTCCCAGTCTCTCCCAGAGTTCTTCGCAAAAATGCGGGGCAATCGGACTAAGCATAACCAAGAGCCGGGAAAAAACCTCTTTATCCGCCCCGTAGTGATAAACGGCATTGGTCAGTTCCATCAAAGCGGCAATCGCCGTATTGAATTTGAAATCTTGAAAATCTTCCGTGACTTTTTTAATGGTTTTATGTAAGATTTTTACCAGGGGATCATCCGCTTTGCTTTTCAGCTGATCCTGGATACGCCAGACGCGGTTCAAGAATTTAAAGGCGCCTTCGATCCCGCGGTCGTCCCATTCCAGTTCCGTTTCCGGGGGCGCGGCAAAAAGAATGAAGAGGCGCAGGGTATCCGCGCCGTAATCCTTGATGATCGAATCCGGGTCCACGATGTTGCCTTTGGACTTAGACATCACTTCACCGTCTTTTAAAACCATCCCCTGGGTAAGAAGCCGGACAAAGGGTTCGTCGAATCCCACCAGCCCCAGGTCTTTAAAGAATTTGGTAAAAAAACGGGAATATAATAAATGCAGGATGGCGTGTTCAATACCGCCGATATACTGGTCCACCGGCATCCAGTAAGCCGCTTCTTTCTGATCGAAAGGCCCTGCGCTAAAACCCGGAGAACAAAATCTTAAAAAATACCATGAGGAATCGAAAAAAGTCGCCATGGTATCGGTTTCCCGGCGGGCCGGGGAATTGCATTTCGGACAGCGCGTCTCCACGAATTCTTTTACCTTGCCTAAGGGGCTGCCCCCTTCTCCGGTAAAAGGCGCATCACCCGGCAGTTCAACCGGAAGGTCCTGTTCGGGAACCGGGACCACGCCGCATTTTTGGCAATAGACTATTGGTATGGGCGTACCCCAGTATCTCTGACGGGAGATCAACCAGTCCCGCAATCTCCAGTGGGTCTGGATCTTGCCGATACCTTTTTCTTCCATCCAGGCGGCAATTTTTTCC
>JAQUQA010000242.1 GCA_028716305.1 Candidatus Omnitrophota bacterium
CGGAGATCGCGGTGATCTCCTTAAAAGGCATAGTATTTTCCAAGTCCATCAGGATCGGCGGAGACGAGATGGATGAGGCGATCATAGAGTATTTGAAGAAGACCTATAATCTGATGGTGGGTGAGCGTACCTCCGAAGATATTAAAATAAAGATCGGTTCCGCTTATCCGCTGGAAGAAGAGATGACCCTCGAAGTAAAAGGAAGGGACCTGATCTCCGGTCTGCCTAAAACGGTGACGATTACCTCGGAGGAAGTCAGAGAGGCCCTGCAGGAGCCTTTGCGGGCGATAGTCGAGATTGCCAAGGTCTCTCTGGAAAGGACCCCGCCCGAGTTGGCCGCGGACCTGATCGAAAACGGGATAATGATGGCCGGCGGAGGATCCCTCTTGCGCGGGCTGGATAAATTGATCGCCGAAGAGACCGGTCTGCCGGTGCACGTTGCCGATGACCCGATGACCGCGGTGGCCAACGGAACCGGTAAATACCTGGATGAGTTTGCCCGTTTGAAAGACGTCGCGGTCCCGGTCAAGACCGAGATCCGTTCGTAGCAGTTTCCTTTTTAACCTGATCAACAAACCAACCCACAGATGTGTTTAATTTTAAAAACAAAAAACTGATATCTTATATCGTTGTTGTTTTTGTCCTCCTCGTTTGCGCCGGTTTCCTGCCTCTCTTCAGACCCTTAGCCTTAGAGATCCTCGGCTTACCGCTTAAGTTCTTCACCCTGGTTTCCGATGAAGTAAAAGGCATCATCCTTTATCATAAGAATTATACCGAAAACCGTATCTTGCGCAGGGATGTGGATCTCTTAAGGCAAAAGCTGAATACGGCCGATGAACTGCGCCTGGAAAACGAGCGCCTTAAAAAAATCCTTTCTTTTAAGGATAAGGCCCCTTTTCGGGTGATTGCCGCCGCGGTTATCGGGCGCAGTACCGATAACTGGTCCTCGGGAATCATTATTAATAAAGGAAGTTCCAGCGGGATAAGGAAGGGTTTTGTGGTGATCAGTTATCTGGGCCTGGTCGGGCGCGTTGTGGAAACTTCTCAACATGTGAGCAAGGTGATGTTGTTGAGCGATTCGAGCTTCAGCGTCTCCAGTATCGACCAGCGCAGCCGCCAGGAAGGCCTGGTTGCCGGAACCCTGGGCAGTACCCTGGTGATGAAATACCTCCCGAAAGACGCGGATGTGCTCGAGCAGGACATTGTGGTCACCAGCGGCCTCACCGAGACCTACCCGAAAGGGGTCATTATCGGAACAGTGGTCGATGTGGGAGAAGAGCTTTCCGGACTAAGCCGTTATGCCGTGATCAAACCCGCCGTAAACTTATCCAGTTTGGAAGAAGTGCTGATAATTATTCCGTGAATAAAAGAACGATCCTCCTGGTTATCCCGATCCTGGCTTTATTAGAGGCCACGCTTTTAAACTATTTTCGTATTTTTAGCGTGAAGCCCGATCTTTTGTTGATCTCGGCAATCGCCTGCGGATTAAGCCTGCGATTGAAATGGGCTTTGCCGGCGGCTCTATTGGCCGGGATACTCAAAGATCTCCTTTGCGCGGGAAGCACTTTGTGCCTGAACAGCCTGGTTTTCCCGGTGCTCTGCCTCTCGGTCTATTTCTTGCGCAAAAAAGTATCGTTGGGCAACGAACTGGCAAAGACCCTTCTGGTTTTTATCGCGGTAATCTTAAGCGCGCTTGCCGGCAGGGCACTGAACCTGGCTTTCTTCGGGGGCGTTGTGCCCACGGGGATAACCTTGCGTATAATCTTTTTGGAGTCCCTCTATACCGCGGGGGTTTCCTATTTATATTTCCGTATGAAACATGAGAGTTAAAATTACCGGATTGTTCCTGGTTTTTCTTTTTGGCGCTCTTTTCTTCGGGCTCTTCCGCCTGCAGATACTCAGCGGGAAGAAACTCAGGGAGATGAGCCTGAAGAATTGTATCCGCCTGCTGCCCCAGCCGGGCGCCCGGGGGCGCATCCTTGACCGCGGCGATCAGGTCCTGGTGGATAATCACCTGACCTATGACGTAATGGTTTCTTCCCAGGACAGGCCCCAGCTTGATCAGGCCCTTGAGGCAATCGGCAAAATCCTCAACATAAACCGCAGCGAACTGAAAAAGAAATACTATAATAATTATACCGCGAGTTTCCTGCCGGTTACCGTGGCGCGTAATATCGAGATGAAAAAAACTATCGCCTTGGAAGAGCTGAAGATGGACCTTCCGAATATCATTATTCAGCCCAACCCGGTCAGAGAGTACCCGCACGGCAGGCTGGCGGCGCACGTTATCGGTTACTTGAATGAGATCGACCATTGGAGGCTGACAAAATTATCGGATTACGGATACGGCCCTAAGGATATCGTCGGCTATACCGGGGTCGAGGAAAAATACGATTATTACCTGCGTCAGCAGGAGGGAGCGCTTTCCGTGGAAGTAGACAGCCGTGGCCGTTTTGTCAGGGTCCTGGGTTTTAAGCCGCCGCGAAAAGGCAAGGATATCCAGTTGACGCTGGACTTGAAGATCCAGCAGATCGTAGAAGCCGCTCTGGGGGAGCGTAAAGGCGCGGCGGTGATCATGGACCCGCATAACGGAGAGAT
>JAQUQA010000243.1 GCA_028716305.1 Candidatus Omnitrophota bacterium
CCGGAGAGCTCGATTATTTAGGCGGCGTGCTTGTCGGTTCATTGTCCACGCAGGAGGGCGGTTATACATACCCCATCGCGGTCGAAGGACAGTATTTTCTAAATAACGTCCTTAATTATTTGATTGATTCCCGTTTAAAGGGGCAGGAACGTTGCATCAGGATCAAGACCTTTGGCTGCGGGTGTTCTATCCCCCATGAAATACTGGATGTATTACTTCTGGTCAATAACGCCTTAAGCGCGCGCCAGGACACCTCTGCCGAAGAGTGGGAGATCGAACTATACATCTATGATATTTATCCGACCTTTCTGAGCTTAAATAAAAGATACTTCCGCGAGAGGTTTTCTCCGGAGGATTTCCCGATCAAGAAACTAAGCATTATGCATCGTTACGCTGATTTTACCGATCCGCAGCAAAAGGAGCATATTTTTTCCGAAGAGACGGATATCCTGCTTTACCGGGATACTTTTTCCAGCAGCACCCTGCCGCAGGAGAATCAGGGATTTCTGGCGCAGTTATTAGCGAACGTGCGTCCCGGCGGAGCGCTGGTGTATAAGGATTATGGAGAGGAAAAAGTAGTTTGTGTTGATAGCGCATCAGCAGGCGTATCGGTAAAATTCCATGCCATCAGCGCTCTTGGCCAATTCGTTGCCGCGGAAAAATACCCTGAATATAACTCACAGTTTACCTATATAGGTAAAGCGCTATACACGCTTGTCAAAAGGGCACAGCAGCAGGGTCTGGTTGATTCTCGGGTAATTCCCGGGCGGTTCCAGGTTGCCCGCAGGTCGTTCTATGGTGTCAAGTGGAACATTGCTCCTTCGGGGATACGGGAGGACGCGCGGCAAATAATCTTTCAGTTGCTTGAAGATACTGATTACGACCCGGAATACGTCTTTAATCAGATCGATTTGCATGAACAGTACGAGGATGAGGACCAGGCGCTCCTGGCGCAGATCTGCAGTTTTGGTATTTACAAAAACGGCTATTCGAAAGGAGAGGTTTTTTTGCTTGATTGCGCAAATAGGAGCAGGGTTTTTGCGCGCGTAGGGGTACTTGGGCGCAATGTCTTGTTGGAGAGCGCAGACCAGCTTTTAGGAAGCTTCGGTTATAATATTGCGGAATCCGAAGAAGGGGTCGCCTCTTTATTTATTCATAGCCTTAAGACGGCGGACCCCTTTCAGTTTGAAAGAAAGGACGAGAGGAGACTGCTATGCGTGGGATACAGATTATTGCAGCAAGCTGTGCGTTTAAGCATGGAATTACAAACCCGCGGAGCGATCCATTTAAGCTGCAGCGTGAAAAATCCCGGTGGCCTGGCCTTTTATGATTCATTGCTGGATGTTGGGCTCTATCGTAAGGGCGAGGGCTGGAGAGAACAGTGGTATTTTTTAAATGCGGAAGACGCCACTAGGTTTATCTGTGGCATTGACGTGAAAATCGCCCAAAGAGAAGCGGCCCGCGGGGCGATCCCCCTGACCACCAGGGTATTTTTGGGGCATTTACATTACCCGGCAATCACCCGGCAGGTGGTCTCCTGGCTGGCTACCAACAGGTGCCCTTATCACTGCATTTTCTGCGGTAACGGCCCGCTTTCCGGACAATTATCCACAGAACAGTCAAGAGCCCTCATTGACAGGGTCAGGGTAGTCACTCCCATGGCCAATGTTTTTATTTTTTCGGGAGGGGAGCCGATGTTAAGAGCCGACCTTCCGGAACTGATTGACTACGCGCACGCGTTAGGGTTTCAAATCCGGATTAATACCAGCGGAACGCCTTTACGCAAAGAAGTCCTGGATAGGGTCAAAGAATATTCCGGTAAGCTGCGTTTATCATTACACAGCGGCAGTTCCGGGACGGAAGATATGTTGACCGGCGGAAAGGGGCATCTTGGGGCGGCAGAAAAAGCCCTTGAGGTTTTCAGCGAATATGGCATACCTACGACCGTGGTTACCGTGGCGACAGCGATTAATTATGAAGTTATCCCTGCCATGGCTCGACTGCTGGCGCGATATCCTTTGGAGGCCTGGAGGATCCAGCAGTTTGTCTGCCGGGGAAGGGGCGCGGAGCTCGGAGATGATTTGATAATTTCCAAGGAAAAATTTGCCGCCTTAAGAGAAAATATAGTCGAACAGCCGTTCCCGGTATTATTTATAAAAACCGAGAGCCCAATGTATGAAAGATATTTTCAGCTTGGCCTGTCCGGCGAGGTTATTCTAACCGAATTCAGTTTAAGGCGGGAGTTGTCGTTGGGTAATATATTTGAAATGAAGGGTCCTGATGAGTTGCTGGAGAGGGAAAGTTCGGCTATTGCCGCGTATCTGCAGGAGAGCCTTGCCGTAGGGCGCCGCCATCCGATTCCCCAGGAGCAGACAAGCGGTATTAGATTATCAGGGGGTACCTATACAGAAATTAGCCCTATTACGGCAGATGTAATTCATGATATTCAGCTCACCCTTATGCAAGTCGGTATCCCCAGCCTGGAAATATTGCTTTTTGGTTCATATGCAGAGGGCAATAATAATCCGCATGATCTTGACCTGATTATAATGTTCGCCCCGGGGACGACTTTTGAACAAGCCAGAGAGATTAT
>JAQUQA010000244.1 GCA_028716305.1 Candidatus Omnitrophota bacterium
TAGCAAGAATAGAGAAAAATAAGTTTAAGAATCCTCTTAGTGAAGATGAAATCTATGAATATTTTAAAGGATTTAAGAGGATTATTCCCCAAGGCAGTATAATGTATGGGTTGGGGAATCATTATAAATATGTAAGTTTATCAAATTGTTATGTAATTGACATTTGTGATAGTTATGCTGGTATTTGTAAAGCTGATGAAGAATTAGTTCATATAGCGGTTCGCCGAGGTGGATCAGGTTTGGATATTTCCTCATTGAGACCAAAAGATACACCAACCAAAAACGCTGCAAGAACTAGTACAGGTATTATACCTTTTATGGAAAGATTTTCTAATACCATAAGAGAAGTATGTATGCAGGGTCGTCGTGGGGCTTTACTACAAAGCATAAATGTGCATCATCCAGAAATTGTTAGTTTTATCAACGCTAAAAAAGATAATACTAAAGTCACTGGAGCTAATATTTCAGTACGTTTAACTGACGAATTTTTGAACGCTGTTGATAAGGATGAAGAATATGAACAAAGATGGCCTGTTGATAGTGATAATCCAATTATTTCAAATAAAATAAAAGCAAAAGATGTCTGGAATGAGATTGTAAAATCAGCATATAGCACTGCCGAACCTGGGTTAATGTTCATATCAAATATAGAACAAAATAGTCCAGCAGATTGTTATGCTAATTTTGGATTTAAAACTACATCTAGCAATCCATGCTGTTTTAGCGTCGATCAAGATGTAATGGTTATAACAAATAATGGAATAAAAGAGTTAAAAAATATAACTAGTAATGATAGAATATGGATAAATGAAACACAAGAGTTTGTAAAAAATAGTGGATATTTTAACTCTGGTATTGCAGATATTTATAAAGTAACTTTTTCAAATGGTGAATCTCTAGAATTAACATCTAATCATCGCCTTTGTAGGGCTAAAAAGAAGAGAATTGGAACAACGCTTCAATATTTTGAAGAAGAAAATTGTACAAAAGTATCAAATTTGAAAAAAAATGATTATATAATGATACAAACTACTGATTGTAGCAATGAAATCTTCCATGGAAAAAATACATATGAAGAAGGATTAATCCTTGGATGGCTTACTGGAGATGGGTGTTTAACATTCAATAATGATAATGAAATATATCCATATATGGCATTGGATTTTTGGAAGGATGATTTTGATATTATAGAACCAATACAAAACTCATTTAAAAAATTTGGCTATGATTATTCTGTATCACGTATGAAGGATTGGAATTATAAACGTAGAATTGCGTGTTATTCATTCGTTCAAAAATGGACTGAATATACGCAAGAAAATATTTGGTTGTTTAGATCTCATGATAAATCAATTCCTTATTTATATAAATCATCTCCTGAATTCATAAAAGGATTTATATCATCGTATTTTTCTGCTGATGGAAGTATCACATATTCTCCCATAAATAGCAACTATGCCATATCATTATCTTCAATCAATAAAAAAAGATTACATCAAATATCCTATATTTTAGGAAGTTTTGGCATTAAATCTTATATTTGTAAATTAAAAGATGAATGTATGACAGATTTTCATGATGGACATGGACCATATAAATCATCAGAATCATGGAGATTGTTAATAACTGGAATTGATAATATTCGTATCTTTGCCAATAATTTTGATTTATACCCTACTCATAAAAAGACCGCATTACAAGCAATATGTAATTTACAAGAAAATAAAAAATCAAAAGGATCTAAATATACTAAAATAAAAAATATTGTATATGTGGGTAAAAAAGAAGTTGGATGTATTGATGTTGATAAATATCATAAGTTTACAGCAAACAATATTATTTCTGGCAACTCGGAACTTCCCTTATGTCCTTATGACAGTTGTAGACTTATATTACTAAATCTCTATTCTTATGTAAAAACTCCATTTCAAAATACAGCAAAATTTGATTATGATTTATTTTTCAATGATGTTCAGGTAGCTCAACGAATAATAGATGATATTGTTGATCTAGAATTGGAATGTATTGATAAAATACTATCTAAAATAGATTCAGATCCAGAAAATAAAGATGTAAAATATAGAGCAAAATATTTATGGAATAAGATCAAAGAAAAATGCAAACAAGGTAGAAGAACTGGAACAGGTATTACTGCGTTAGGTGATTGTTTGGCTGCTCTAAATATAGAATATGGATCTGAACAAAGTATCAAAACAGTTGATAATATATATAAAGCGTTAAAATTTGGAGCTTATCAAGCATCTATTGAAATGGCTAAAGAAATAGGTTCATTTCCTATCTTTGATAAAGACTTAGAAAAGAATAATATTTATTTTGATAGAATGAAAAAAGAAGAATTAGATTTATCTACACGCACCATATATGGACATCAATTAATATCTGATATGGAAACTTATGGACGAAGAAATATTGCGTGTTTAACAACCTCACCAGCAGGTTCAGTATCAATCTTAACACAAACAACTTCTGGTATAGAACCAGTTTTTCAACTTAAATATACAAGAAGAAAAAAGATTCTTGGTGAAGGTAATGCTGATTTTGTTGATAAAACTGGTGATAAAT
>JAQUQA010000245.1 GCA_028716305.1 Candidatus Omnitrophota bacterium
AGACTTCTATTGATGTGCGCTCCCGGCTGGACGTGCAACTGCGCCAGGACCTCCTGGATGAAGCGACCAAGCTTTATTTTGAAAGGATCAGGCTGCGCATGGAGATCGACGGTTTTTCCATCGAGGATCGCAAGCGCAGGGGTGAAAAAGAACTGAAACTGCGGGAGGTTACCGCGAATCTCGATGCGTTGACCGGAGGTTACTTCCTGCTGGAAAAATGAGATTATTTTATTGCTTAGCGTGTTCGGCTAGGTTATAATTAATCAATAAAATTCCTCTTTTTTAACGGAAGGAAATATGAAAAAGAAAACTTTGCTGGAGCTGGCGGCTGTGGCCGGGGCAATATTGATTTTTGCCTATGTTTGGTGGATCAAGCTGCCGGTGATCCATTACAACAATGGGATTAACCTGCTGGACCAGGGGAAGAATGAGCGGGCCATTGCTTCTTTTCAAAAAGCGCTCGCCCTGAAGCCGGAAGATATAAAGATCAGGTTTACCCTGGCAGAGGCTTATCTGGTCAGCAAAGACGAAGAAAAGGCGGAAAGCGAATATAAAAAGATCATCGAGTTTGATCCTCTTTACGCAGAGGCCTATTTACAATTGGCCCAGATTTATCTTAGCCGGAACATGCACGCGGATGTTTTGGAACTGGTTAACCGCGCTTCGGCAAAGGGTATTTATAATTCCCGGTTACAGCAGGTAGGGGAGGATGCTGTTTTCCGCCTGGCCGTCAACTATCTTGATCAGGCCGTAATCTCTTATACCGAGAACAAGAAGGCCGACGCCTATGCCTTTTTAGAAAAATCATTGAAACTGAAGCCGGATTTTTCCTACGCAAATTATCTTTTAGGATATTTTTATTATCGCGACGGTGACTTAGAAAAATCCGAACATTATCTGAAAGATGCTATTGCCCTAAAAGGGGACTTCTGGCCGGCACACAACCTGTTGGGGGATATATACACGAGAAAAGGGGATTTATCCGCCGCGCAGATCGAATACGATCAGGCATTGTCCCTTAACCGGAATAATGCCGGCCTGCAGAATGACCTGGCGATTACCCTGGCCATGAGAAAAAATTATGCCCTGGCCCTGGGTCATCTGCAGCAGGCCCTGCTCTTGGAGGCGAATAACCCGGATCTGCGTTATAACCAGGCGAGTATTTACCTGGAAAATAAGAATTATAAGGAAGCGGCCGAGGCCTTCCAGACGTTGATCAGGGCCTCCCCGGATTACCCGGGCGCGCATAACGGCCTGGGCAGCGTTTATCTGGCCCAGGGCAGGCAGAAAGAGGCAAAAGAAGAATTCCAGCAGGAAATAAAATCGGCTTTGCCGGAGTTTTCCTCGCGGCCGCAGGATACCGGCCTGCTTTTGCGCCTGGGGTTGGCTTATTTCGGGGCCGGGGAATACAAAAAGGCGAAAGAATTGGTGGAGGACGTGTTGGCTTTACAGCCGGATAATCTTCCGGCATATGCTTTATTGGCGAAGATCCAGGAAGCCGAGGGGAACTTTCGGGCTTCCTTGGCGACCCTGGATAAGATCAAGGCAATACAACCGGCAGGCCAGGATTCCTTGCTGGACCTGAAAAGATTCTCCGATGAGCATATTTTTATGAATCAGGAGCTTTTTCAGGGCATTACCCGGCAATAAGAAAATAATTTGTATTTCGTCCTTACCTAAGTTATAATATATACAATTAGTTAGCTAATTAGGCTTTCCGTGGAGGAACGGTGAGCCGGGGCTTAAGCCTGGATTGACGTAAGAGGTCAGTAAAGGCTTTTTTATTTCTCGATGGATTAAGGATTTAAAAAAAGATTTTTTTTGAGGTGAAGATGAATATTCGGAAAATCAAACAATGCCTGGCAGTGCTTGTTTTTTTTGTTTTGCTCCGGCAATCTAATCTGCCGGCCGCAGAAAACAACAGCCGGCTTTACGAGACCGGCTTTCCCTACATCAAATATTTCGCGGAACGTTCCCTCGATGATGCCAGCGGATTTAAAGGCCTGACGCGCAGTTACCAGCTTTCTCTGGGCAATAACTCTTCGGCAGACGAGAACATGATCAATAACGGCGCTGTCAGTTATGATCAGGATATCCTGGGCAGGATCCGCCTGGAGGGCGGGAATACCGATATACTGGATACATACGTTGCGTATTTTAAACAGCTCAACAACCTCAATAATCCGCTGATCAACGCCAACGGCAATTATTATGACGGGGATAATAATCCCCTGACCGGCGGTCCATACCGGGTAGTCAGGATCCTGGGCAGAGATACTGCCGGATGGTGGAACACCTGGGATTGGTGCGTTGATACCGGAGCCGCGGCATGCCTGGTGATGTATTCCCTGGAAGGTTATCAGTTTAATCAAAATAGCGATTACAGAGACCTGGCCGTCTTCTTCGGTGATTATATCCTTAAACTGCAGGACAGCGACGGCGGGATCAGGTATGGGCCGCGTGGGATCTATCATGCCAGCGGGCCGGATTTTTTCTGGAATCTTAAATCAACCGAACAGAATGAGCGTGCCTACTGCGCGCTCCAGGCGCTTTATCAAGTGACCCAGGAGGCGCGTT
>JAQUQA010000246.1 GCA_028716305.1 Candidatus Omnitrophota bacterium
ACCTTGCCTTCCGCCGGTAAGGCCTCGGTATAGACATCGGGCATGCCTAAAGTTTCTATCAGGATATCTACCCGGCGCTTAATCTCTTCAACGTCCTCGGGGATCACCCTGATCTCAACGGATTGCTCTCCGTGGATATCGTTATAGACCAGGTCGGTCTTTCCGGATGATTTCGCGGTTACCGCGATACGGGTATTAGTTACGTCAACGACATCGGCGATATTGGGATTCGTAATCATCACCCGGGTCGGGGTATTGGTGGGGAACATCTTCGTCTCCCCGACGATCAATTGTATCGCCTCCGAATCACCCACCCAATCCATGGAATCGATACTGCCTTCCGATGGCATCCAAACCGCCAGGAGGCAAAAAACCATGCCGATAATATTTTTTATCCTGAAAGAATTCTGCATATGCTTATTCAAGAACCTTAATTTCTTTCTGCAGCCCGTGGAATATCTCTACCGTCTGCTTGGGCTTAAAATCCTCCTGAGGCGGCAAAATAATCTTTAATACGGTATCCCAGTCCGCGGGGACGGTCCGCGCCGCCTGCTTGTCCGTAGGGGAACGCAAGACTAACCTGATCTTCCCCTGCTCCTGGATAAAGGCAATTATATTTGCTTCCTGTGGAGAGAGGGCCAGAGTCACGTTAGTGCCGCTTTTCTCGCCGCTGGACTTGCCTGTTGGCTGGGATTGTAATTCCTGCTCCACCGCCAAGATCAGGATATCCTGGAATAAAGGCAGGATAGTCATCCGGGTTTCTTTACTTTGAGAAGCGGGTAAAGGCACCATCCCGATTAAGTCAACGTAATCTCCCGGGCGCGCCATTCCGGCGACTGAAGTGATGGTGTCCACGGGGATGGTCACCGCCCTTTTCCCCGGGGGGATCTTTGCGGAAAGCCCCTCCCAGCGTGGCCTGCTTACCGGAGCGCTGACCTTATTCAAAGCGATAGGCTCTCCTGCCTGAAATTGGGCGATCGCCACTTTACCAAGCACGCTGGTGCCCGAGGTCGCGGTATAAGGAGGGACCTTGTCTTTATTCACCCTGATCTCCTTTAACATATCCTCGCTGATCTTGGCCCCTCTGGGGATATCCTTAGCCGCGATGATCACCGTAATTTTGTTTCTTTCGCTCTCCAGCAGCCTTCTTCTTTCGGCCTCAGCCTGCTGCCGGATATAAACATTGATCAGGATTACCGCCAAAAGCGCCGAGAAGCCGGCAACGATCAAGGGAAGGTTCTTCTTAATCAGCGGTGAATTCGGTAATTGCAGCGCCATAGGTTATTTTATATTATTTTGAAAAATCTCTACCTTAGTTTCTCCGGAAAGCTTATCCGCAAGGTCCGCCACGGCTTTCTGCTGTTTTACGAACAAAAGATAGCTCTTGATGTTGTCGTAGAGTTCATTCAAAGGCTTAGCCTCTGTCTTCTTAATACTCTCAACTTTAATGATATAATAGCCGTCTTGGCCTTTAAAAATGTTGCTGGTGCCGCCGCTTTCCAGCGTCGGAGAAAAAGCCACCTCATAAAATTTATCGAATCGGATCCGTTTCTTCGGGTCAAGTTCATTGGCGATTAACCCGACGTCCCCGCCTTTATTGGCAGTCGGCGCCTTGGAAAACTGCCTGGCCAGGTCGGAAAAATTCGTCCCTTTTAATATTTCGATGTAAACCTGTTTTGCCTCGTCTTCGCTATCGGTAACCACCTCGAGGATCCTTCTCTGCTCCGGCTCTTTCAGGATATCTTTATTCTGGTTATAAAACTCTTCGATCTCCTGGCTGCTGACATCGATCTTTTCCAGTTCCTTCCTAAGCAGCTCCGCCACCAATAAAGAAATTTTCGCCTCTTCCAGCGCCTTAATGATATCCCTGTTCTTATCCAGTCCCCGGCGCAGGGCGTCCTTGTAGAGCATATATTTACGCACCACGTCTTCCCTTAAATAGGTGAGCTTTTGCGTCTTTGTTTCGATCTTATTTTCCTCGAGCCCCTGGGATGCCACCAGGGCGTTAAAATTTTCTATTTCTCTATCGAGATCGTCGGCGGTAATATAAAAATCTCCGACCTTGGCGACAACCTGCTCTTTTGCCGGAGGCCTCGTCGAAATGGGGTCTTTTTTACTTTTCGCCCAGGGAAGATTGTCGCAACCAAGAAATATGAAAATAAAAAGCAGGATAAACGAAATCCGGGCAGTGTTCTGCATTGTTCAGCCTCCTTAAAACCGATTAATTTATTCTTTTTTGAACTGATTGATAATCTTAATCATAAGATCGGCCATTTTTGCGATGAGATAAAAGAAAAAGAAGAAAAAGGCATAGAGCGCGCAGACCGCCAGGCCCATCCAACGCGGGCTTTCCGGCACTAATCCCATAAATATAGAAATACCGCCAATAAATCCAAGGCACAAAAAAATCCAGGCAGCAACCTTCACTACTGCGCTGGAAACTTTAAGAAAATCCAAATGCTCGTGCATCTTTTTGACCCTCCTTTTGTTTATTTATTATCATAAATTGGCTCAAATTGCAAGGATAATTCTAGAAATTATCA
>JAQUQA010000247.1 GCA_028716305.1 Candidatus Omnitrophota bacterium
GCGTGCACCCCGCCCCCCGGCCTGGTCCAGCCGCCGGCAAGGAACAATCCCGGGACCCTGGTCTTTTGCGCCAACCGGTTAATCCCCGACTGTTCCACTGTCTGGGCAAAACCGTAAATCGCCCCCTGCGAGGCAAGGCTATAGCGTAAAATGGTCCTGGGGGTGGCCGACTCCGATACTTCGATATTCTCCGAGAGCCCGGGAAGATATTTTTCCGCCCGCTTGATCAGGATATCCGCCGCCCTGGCCTTACGCTCCTTATATTCCAGAGGCCCCAGCCCTTCCCAATTCGAAAAATTATCCGGTGTGTAAATTAACAGGCTGCCCTTGCCGGGGGGGACCAACCCAGGGTCAAGCTGGGCATGATCCACCATGCTGAACAACGACCTGGAGTAGTCGCCGGAGAGGGCAGAGTTGTAATTTTCTTCATGATCGTAAGAGGGGCTGACAAAGAACATGAAATGGTCCATCCCCAGCCTACTTGCCGGTACCTTCAGCCCAAGATAAACCTGAAAAGCGGAGAGTGAAAGTTCTTTGGCAGAGAACTCCTTCTGATACGCATGCCTGGTCTGCAGGCAATCAACCATCTCCGTCAGGGTGCTGATGGCATTAGCCCCTGAGATAACCGTATCGGCCTCATACTCCACGTTTTTTTCCGTCAAAACCGCCCTTACCCGGCCATTTTCCGTGATAATGCTCCTAACCGGGGTATTTAACCTGACCTCCGAACCATTTTCCTCGATCTTCTTCACCATCGCCTCGAAGATCCGGCTGTACCCTCCCCTGACGTATGCAGTCGGACAAAAGAGAAAAGATTCGAAAACAATCAAAAAGTATAACGCGGAGAGCCTTTCCGGAGGCAACCCCATAAATCCCCAAATGGTACCCAGAAGCCCTTTGAGCCGCTCGTCTTTGATGTACGCGCCGATGAACTGGTCGGCGGTGAGCATTGATTTTTTGATAATATTGATCATTCCCAACGGCCTGATCAAAAGCTGGATGAATAAAGGAAGGCTTGACGCGGAAAAAGCGGAAAAATCACGCTCAAAATCATCGATTGCCCTAAAGAGCCTTTTTAACCCCTCTTTCTGGCCGCTGAATGAATCCGCCAGGGAATTTAACAGATGGTCACGGTTGAAATCCGCGACAAAATCATGCTCCGGATAAATAACCCGCGCGAAATCATTGAGCGGGATAAACTCGAGCCGATCCTCAATACCGTGTTCCTTTAGGAATTCCCGGACCGTCCCCTCCTGCCCCAGGGCGTCCACGCAATGCAAAGAAGATTCAAAACGGAAGGCCCTGCGGGAAAAACTCGTAGCCACGCCCCCGCAGACACTCTGGCGCTCCAGCAGCAGGACCTTCTTGCCCGCTCCGGAAAGTTTTAACGCGGCACTCAATCCGGCAACACCCGCGCCAATAATGATTGTATCGTATCTCATCTGATTAAACCGGTCTTTTTCTTAAGGCCTCTTGAAGAAAATCAATTACCTTTGCGGCGACCTCTTCTTTTTCTTTATCAATAGTGATCATGTGGTAGCTGTCTTTAAGTATCACCAGTGTTTTATCCTTACTGCCGATATGCCCGTAGATATAATCTGAATTCTTTCTGGAAGTCATGTCATCCTCCGCGGCATGGATCAGCAGGATCGGGGCGTTTACCGACGGGATCTCCCGCATCACCACCTTGGCAAAGAGATGGTGCTGATAAAGGTTGCAAAGCGGGAAAAATGGACTGCCAAAAAGCAGGACCTCCTTATAGAACTTGCTGGCAGAGGCACGCTTATAGAACCGCGCGAAATTGTTACGCGTGGCCTCATCTTTGATCCCGTAAGGCCAGCTCTCGCGGATATTAACGGAATTGCGCACAAAAGGGATATGCCAGGCCAGGGTCATCAGCGCTTTCCCTTTATGCACGGCCCAGCCGTCATAATCAAATGTCGGAGCCAGGGCGATAATCCCTGCCATCTGCGCGGGAAGCTCCGCGGCCAGGTGGATAGCCATCAAGGCCCCCATCGAGATTCCTCCCGCGTAAACCTTTTGGCATTGCCCGGTCAAATTTAAAAAATCATCCTTGCAGGCGGCATAGATCTCCTGCCAGGTCACTTTTTTCAGCTCGGCAAGGGTCGAACAGTGCCTAGGCAGGGTATTACAAAGGACGCTAAAACCTGCCTTGTTCAACCTCCTGCCTAAATGGCGCATCTCGCTGGGGGTACCGGTGATCCCGTGGATCAAGAGGACCCCTTTACCGTTGGTCCCTTCGAAGAAAAAACTGTATTTTCCTGAATTGGCGCTGGTCATAGGAGTTCAATTATACCACAAATCCAAACATGTAAAGCATTATTCAGGGACGGTTCTCAAGTCGTTCGGGGACGGTTCTGAAGCTGAGCTAGAACCGTCCCCTAAACGGGATAAAGTGCTATAATCCTGAGAATATTTGATTAAAGCAGGAGAATTCTTTCGTAATAACCTTAAAGTCGGGTCAAATTTCACGGGAGAAGTTAAAGGGGCAATAAAACGACAGAAAAAATTCAAC
>JAQUQA010000248.1 GCA_028716305.1 Candidatus Omnitrophota bacterium
ACCACCTCTCCGTCGGCGGGGATCCTTTCCCCGGGCCTGACCACGACGATGTCCCCAACCATTACATCGCTGATCGGCAGGCTTTTCTCCTGGCCGTCTTTGATCACTACCGCTATCTTGACCTGTAGATCAAGCAGCTTCCTGATTGCCTCCGAGGTCTTCCCCTTGGCCACTGCCTCAAGCAACCTGCCCAGCAGGATAAAAGTGATCAAAAAAGCCGCGGTTTCATAATAGAGCCCGGCCGCTGCCGGATGGATCCTTCCCGACCAAACGGCCAGGGAATTCACCAGGCTATAAAGATACGCCGCGCTCACTCCCAGGGCCACCAGGGTATCCATATTTGCGCTGTGCCTGACAATTACCGCCTGCGCCCCCCGGATAAAAAACTGATAACCGGTCATAAGCACCAGGGTGGCCAGGATAAACTGCAGTAATGCCATATTATTGCCCAGGGAATCTTGCGGTTGAAAACCAAAAATGTGGGCCATGGAGAAAAACATCAAAGGCAGGGATAAAATCAATGAAAAGATAAAGCGTAACCTGAGACTGCGGATCTCTTGCCGGCGCAGGATTTTCTCCCGGTCGGAAAAAACCGGTTCTTCTGCGGCGGACTGAGAAACAACTACTTTATATCCCGCCTGAACAATTGCCTCTTCCAGGTCGGAAAGCCTTATTTTTTTTGGGTCATACTCGATATAGGCCTTTTCTGTCGCGAAATTAACACTGGCCTGAATTACCCCGTTTTTCCTTTTAAGGAATTTTTCTATGTTTACCGCGCAAGAGGCGCAATGCATCTGCGCGACTTTTATGATCACTCTTTCCATAACTTCCTTATTCCCGAATACTAAAGCTTGTTTGTGTAAAGCTCAATGGTATTGAGCTGTTGTTTCATTGCCCGCAATTCCTGCAATATGATCTTTTGCCCCTCTAAAACCTGCTCCAGCTTGGCGGAGATTTCCGGATCCGCGCCCATCCCCTGCGCAAGCGTATTGGTATTAAAAGCTAAAACCGCGATTAAAGCGATAACCGAGAAGACCGCAAAACCCCACCCCAGTTTTTTGATGTCGTGCATATGCGCTTCCTTTCTTTAGTTTTTCCAGATGAACCAGATAAAAAGATACGCCGCAAAAACAGCCGCCAGGGTAAAAGGTACCCCGATCTTCATGAAATCCCTGAAGCTGACCCGGTACCCTTCTTTTTTCAGCAATCCGCAGGCAACGATGTTGGCCGAGGCCCCCACCGGAGTAATGTTACCTCCCAGGCTGGCACCAATGAGGATCCCGAAAAGAAAAAGTGAGGGGTTAATGTTCAGCCCTTTGGACATGGAGATGGCTACCGGCAGCATCGCCGCCAAAAACGGGACATTATCCACAAAGGCCGAAAAGAGCACCGAAGTAAAAACCAGCAGGGTGTAACCGAGAAAGATATTCTGGCCGACCAATCCGGAAAGAAAACCGGCCAGCGAATCAATCCATCCCGCAAGAGTAATACTACCGACCAGGATAAAAACCCCGACCAGAAAAAAAGTCGTGTCCCAGTCCAAAGTGCTTAAGGTCCGGAAAAACGGCCCTTTAAGAAAGAGCTTTTTCCAGAATATCGCGATGACGCCGGCGGCCATACAAATCAAGCCGGCCAGATAAGAGAACCCTGTATCCAAAAATGACGAAGCGGCCAATGCCAGGATCAACCCGGCCAGAAGAAACGTCGGGAACCAGGATCTTACTTTTTCCACGTTCACCAGCCTTGTCTTTTGGGTATCCTTCCGGAAGATAAAATAGAGCACTACAAAAGACGCCAGCGCCCCCAGTTCAACCGCAAAGAATATGCTTGGCCGCCCCTGATAGAAGAAAAAATCCATGAAGTTCATCTTGGCAAAACCCCCCAGGAGCATGCTGGGCGGATCGCCGATCAGGGTCGCGGCGCCCTGCAGGTTGCTGGAGACGGCAATCGCGATCATCAGGGCCATCGGGTTCATTTTAAGCTTCCTGGCCAGGGAGAGGGCGATCGGCGCGACGATCAGGACAGTAGCCACGTTCTCCACAAAAGCGGAGATAAAACCGGTCAGGGCGCAGATATAAAGTATCGCCCAGGCGGTGTTCCTCGAGCTGTCAACGATCAATTCAGCCAGGTATGCCGGCACCCGGCTTTCCATAAAAATATCCGCCACTACCAATGTCCCGACAAAGATCCCCATTACGTTCCAATTAACCGCGGAGAAAGCCTCTTTCAGAGAAAGGGCATTTGTCAGCAAAAGCAGTGACGCCGCGATTATCGCTACCCATGACCTGCGGTTCGGCAACAATACGAACAGGATATAAGCAATAATAAAAATAGCCAAAGAAATGGTTTTTTCATCCATCATCAGAGAGTCCTTATTGAAGAAGTTAATCAAGTTTTCTTAAGAGCTCCTGCGCCACTTTTCTGCCGGACAAAAGCATACCTCCGAAAATCGGCCCCATGCGCGGCCCGCCGAAAACGGCATTGGCACACATCCCGCAGGTATAGAGACCCGCTACTACTTCCTGAG
>JAQUQA010000249.1 GCA_028716305.1 Candidatus Omnitrophota bacterium
AATCATAATTCAAGGTTATGTTCCTAGGATATATCGATCCGGGTACCGGCTTTACGATCTTTGGCGCAGGAGCCTGGATTGCCGCTTTTCTCCTTGGATTCTTCGGTTTATTCAGCCTGTTCTTCAAGAAAATCATTTCTTTCCTGAACAAACACAAAAAAATCATCATTGCCCTCATCTGCCCGGCCCTTATCATATTTCTAATAATCATAGGAGTGACTATGCACGACAAAAAACCATCGTTCGGTAATAAAATTATCATCCTGGGTTTTGACGGGTTAAGCCCAGAGATCATCGAAAGGATGATGCAGGAGGGAAAATTACCTAATTTCACCGCGCTGAAAAACCTGGGTTCTTACCGCAGGCTCTCCACCACTAACCCGCCGCAATCTCCGGTAGCCTGGTCGGGCTTTGCCACGGGCAAAAATCCGGGAAAACACAATATCTTTGACTTTATCGTCAGGGATCCAAAGGATTACTCGTTAAGCCTCTCCCTTTCTAAAATGAATAATGGAAAACCGCAAAAGGTAATCCGTGAAAAGTGCTTCTGGCAATACACTTCAGACAATAATATACCGGCCACGATCCTTTCCTGCCCGGTAACCTTCCCTCCGGATAAGCTCTCCGGGAGAATGCTTTCCGGGATGGGAGTGCCGGATATCCTGGGCACCGAGGGGACATTTACTTTTTACACCTCCGAGAAACAAAATGATACCGCGGATGTCGCAGGCAAAGTCTTCCAGGTCAGAAAATCCCATCTCTTGGTCCTAAGCCTGATCGGCCCCAGGGTTTCCGGGTTCGGCAAAAAGGCACGAAACCTACAGGTCCCTTTCAAGGTTACGCTGGGGGATGATCCGCAAAAAGTATCGATTGAACTGCAGGGTAAGAATTTCGAAATTTACCGGGAACGCTGGAGCCAATGGCAAGAAGTCAGTTTTGACGCCGGTTTATTTAAAAAAATCAAAGGTATTTTCAAATTTTATCTTGTGCAAACCCAACCGGAATTTAAATTATACGTCAGCCCGATAAATTTTGATCCCCGCGCCCCATTTTTTCAAATCTCCCATCCTAAGGATTACAGCCGCGAGCTGGCGGAAAAATTAGGCCTGTATTTTACCCAAGGCATGCCCATGGACACCTGGGCGGTCAATGAAAGCCGGCTGCCGGAAGCCGCCTTCATTGAAGAGGCTGAAGAAATCTTCAAAGATAAACAGGCCCAGCTCGACTACGAATTAAAACGGCAGAAGAACGGGATCCTTTTCTGTTATTTTGAGAGTTCGGATATTATCCAGCATATGTTCTGGCGCTATATTGACCAGCGGCATCCTTTATACGAAAAAGACGCGCCCGCTGAATACAAAGAAATGATCGAAACATGGTACAAAAAACTGGACACGGTCCTGGGTAACGTCGCCAAACAGCTTGGGCCCGAAGATACGCTGATCGCGCTCTCCGATCACGGCTTTAATACCTTTAGAAGGACCGTGCATTTAAACAGCTGGTTAAGAGAAAACGGCTATCTCCAGCTAAAGGACGAACAATCCGCGCAAGGCGCGGAATTATTACGCGATATCGACTGGTCAAGGACCAGGGCATACGCGATAGGCTTTGGGTCGATCTATATCAATCAAAAAGGCCGCGAGGCCGATGGCATTGTCCAGCCGGGGGAGGAAAGCGAACGGCTGAAAAAAGAGATTTCGCAAAAGTTACGCGCGTGGTCCGACGACAAATACAACCAGCCGATAGTCAGCAGGGTTTACCCTAAAGAAGAGATTTTCTGGGGAAAATTCGCACCGCAGACCCCCGAGCTTTACGTGGGTTTCAACATCGGCTACCGGGCAAGCTGGCAGACTGCCTTAGGCGCCGTCCCGGCCGGCCTGATCGAGGATAACCTGAAGAAATGGTCGGGGGACCATCTTTTTGATCCGGGACTGGTTCCCGGAGTGATCTTCAGCAATAAGAAAATTACTGCTGAGGCCCCGTCGATCTACGATATCGCTCCGACGCTATTAAAGATTACCGGAAGGACCGCGGATGAGTTAAAAGAGCTGGAGTTTGACGGGAAGGTTCTATTCTGAAAAGTTTCCGGTAATCACTCCGGCACCCTGCAGTATTTGATCACGCTCAAGGACAAACCTGCCCAGTTCCTCGATAAAAGAAAATTTCTCCATTATCAGGGGTTTTTCCGTGCGTAAACTCACTATCCCCGCCTCGTTAAACAACAGCTGGGAGGCATTTTCGGCAATCACCTGCAAAGTGGAAGTATCGATCCTCTGGTGGACCTTCTCGATATGACAGCTTACCTCTTGAGTAGCGCAACGTAAAATAAACGGCCGGTTAATCTCCAGCGGCTCTTGAGACATCCAGAATAGATTACCCTGGAAGCGGTCCATTGCTAGGGGTCGATTATTTTTTTCTATAACCACCTCTCCTCTTTGCACCGCCGGACCATCCTGAAAAACCAACCCGATGTTCTCGCCTTCCCGGGCAGCCAATAAATTCCTGCCAAAAACCTTGATTTGTTTTA